>NZ_JBEZLA010000052.1:0-56695 GCF_040651925.1 Streptomyces sp. NPDC048349
CCCGTACTGGACGTACTTGGGCTTTCGGCCGGTGCGGCGAGAGTGCGTGCCGGGCACCGCGACGCCGCGGACCTCCGTCAGACACCCCCTAGGCGGCGAGGCCGCGCGCGAACCGGCGCGTGGCCAGCGGCGCGAAGACCGCGAGCAGCACGAACGACCACACGACGGCTCCGGCGACCGGGTGGGCGGCGGGCCAGGCGGCGCCCGCCGCGGCCCCGGCCCCCGCGTTCCCGCACAGGTCGCGCACGGCGGTCGCGACGGCGCTGATCGGGTTCCATTCGGCGACCGTCCGCAGCCAGCCGGGGAGCCCGGCGGTCGGCAGGTACGCGCTGGAGAGCATCGGCAGGACGAAGGTGGCGCTGCCGAGCTGTCCGGCCGCCTCCTCGCTCTTGCTCAGCAGCCCGAGGTACGTCCCGACCCAGGCGGTGGCGAAGCGGAACAGCAGCAGCAGGCCGAAGGCGCCGAGCGCGCCCGGCAGGCCGCTCTCGACGCGCCAGCCCATCGCCAGCCCCACCAGCATCAGCGGCACCATGGAGACCGCAGTGGTGAGCAGATCCGCGGCGGTCTGCCCGAGCGGTACGGCGCTCCGGCTCATCGGCAGCGTCCGGAACCGGTCCATCACCCCGCGGTGGGCGTCCTGCGCGGCGGTGAACATGCCGGTCATCAGGCCGTTCGCGGCGGTCGCGGCGAGCAGCCCGGGGACCAGGAACTCGCGGTACTCGGCGCCCGGCATCGCGAGGGCGCTGCCGAAGACGTAGCCGAAGAACAGCAGCATCGTGATCGGCATGGTCTGGGTGAGGATCAGCAGGGCGGGGGCGTGCCGGGCCTTCTGGAGCTGGCGGGTGAGGACGGCTCCGCCGTCGGACAGCAGGGTGCTCATGCCGCGTTCTCCTTGCGTGCCGTGTTCCGCGCCGCGTTCCGTGCCGCATTCGTGGCCGTGTTCTGTGCCGAGTCCTGTGCTGCCGTGGGGATCCCGGTGAGGCGCAGGAACACTTCGTCGAGGGTGGGAGGGCGCAGGGTCGCATCGGTGACGGCAACCCCGCTGGTGTCGAGCTCGCGGATGATCCGCGGCAGCGTGAGCGCGGAGTCGAGCACGGTGACGCCGACCGTCAGCCGTTCCTCGTCGAGCACCGGCCGGCCGCCGGTGAGCTGGTCCAGTACGGCGGCTGCGCCCGCGAGCGCCTCGCGCGCGGGGACGGCGACCTCGGCGTAGGCGCCGATCCTGGCCTTGAGTTCGCCCGGAGTGCCGTGCGCGGCGGCGCGGCCGCGGTCGACGACCACGATGTCGTCGGCGAGCCGGTCGGCCTCTTCCAGGTACTGGGTGGTGAGCAGCACCGTGGTGCCCTCCTCGGCGAGTTCCCGTACCGCGGTCCAGATCTGCTCCCGGGCCGCCGGATCGAGGCCGGTCGTGGGCTCGTCGAGGAACAGCACGCGGGGCCGGGTCACCAGCCCGGCGGCCAGGTCCAGGCGCCGCTTCATGCCGCCGGACCAGGTGCCGGCCACGCGGTCCGCCGCCTCCCCGAGCCCGAAGCGCTCCAGCAGCCCGTCGGCGCGGTCCCGGCCCGCGGAGCCGCGCAGTCCGGCGAGGCGGGCGAAGAGCCGCAGGTTCTCGCGGCCCGTCAGGTCCCCGTCGACGGAGGCGTACTGGCCGGTGACTCCGATGGCGCGGCGGACCGCCGCGGGATCGCGGGCGACGTCGTGGCCGGCCACGAGGGCGCGCCCGGCGGTGGGCGCGATGAGGGTGGCGAGGATCCGGACCGCGGTGGTCTTGCCCGCGCCGTTGGGTCCCAGGAGGCCGCAGACCGTGCCCTCGGGCACGGCGAGGTCGAGGCCGCGCAGGGCGTGGACCTCCCCGTAGTTCTTCTCCAGAGCCTCACTAAGTACAGCGTACGCAGTTGTCATGCGCGACACCGTACCTCACTACGTACGGCGTACGTAACTAAGATGGTGGCGAGACGACGAGGTGATCTGAGCGATGACAGCCGGCGGGCGACCCGCTGAACCCGAAGTGATCTGGTCCCGCCCCCAGCGGGCCGGCCGCGGTCCCAGGCCCGCGCACAGCCGCGAGTCGATCGCCGCCGAGGCGGTGCGCATCGCCGACGAGGAGGGGATCGAAGCCGTCTCGATGCGGCGCGTGGCGGCCGGGATCGGCGCGGGGACGATGTCCCTCTACAACTACGTGCCGCGCAAGGACGACCTGTACGAGCTGATGGTCGACGCGGTCAGCGGGGAGTACGAGTTCCCCCCGCCGGCCGGCGAGTGGCGGGCCGACGTGCTCGCGCTGGCCCGCCAGACGCGGGCGCTGATGCACCGCCACCCGTGGCTGCCGCGCCTGCTGAGCCCCGTCCACGGCTTCAGCCCGAACGCCCTGCGCTACCTGGAGTACAGCCTGGACTGCCTGGCGCCGCTGGACGTGCCCGATGCCGAGAAGCTGGAGCTGGTCGCCGCGGTCAACGGCGCCGTCGCCACGTACGTCGCGAGCGAACTGGCGCTGGCCGAGCGGGCCCGGTCGCTGCCCTGGAGCGAGGAACAGGAGCAGGGCGTACGGACGGCCTGGCTCGGCTCGTGCCTGGCCACCGGGCAGTACCCGCGACTGGCGGCGGCCCTCACGGGCGGCGGCCCGGTCCCGGGCGCCGGGCTGGACATGGCGGCCGTCTTCGACCGCTCGATGGCGCGGCTGCTGGGGGCCTGGGGCCCGTAAGGGCCGGCGTGTTCGCGGTGCTCAGAGCAGCGCGAACTGCCCGCCCGGCCCCTCCTCCTGGTGGTCCAGGACCGAGGCCGGGCGCCTGGCCCACCGCGGCGGCGGCAGCACCCCGGCCGCCCGCAGCTCCCCGGCGGACAGGGCGGGTCCCGGTTCGAAGGCGGCCCGCTCCGGGGCCAGATCGGCCAGGAGCGCCAAGGTCGTCACCAGGGCCAGCAGCTCCGAGGTCCAGGCCTGCGGCCACTGCGCCGGGCCCAGTGCCTCCAGCCCGTCGGCGGCAGGGTCGCGGTGCGCGCCGCGGGCGGCGAACCAGGCCTCCAGCACCCGCACGCCCTGCACCTCGTACTCCCACGCGCCGACCGGTACGGGGGACACGGTCCCCCCGCCGAAGCCGAGCGTCTCGCTCCCGGCGTCGTACACGACCTCGTCCGGCCAGGCAGTGACCGCCGAGCGGACGTACGGGCGGCGCCCGCCGGGCAGCCGCGGCGCCTCGCCCCCGCGGGCGCCCCGCAGCTGGACCGTGAGCAGCCGGTGCCCCAGTTCCAGCCCGGCCCGCCAGCGCGCGGGGTCGGCGGCGAGCGGGACCCCGTACCCCCGCGGCCCCGGGCGGCCCGCCGCGAGGATCCAGCACAGCAGGTCCTCGGGGGTGACCCAGCCGCCGTACCGCTCGCCCAGCAGCGGCAGCAGGCCGGGGGCGATGTTCGGCTCGGCGCCGCCGGGGCGCCGGTGGAGCGGGCGGATCCGGCCGAGCCGGCCGGCCGGGAGGAGCGCGGTGACCAGCGGGTCCGGCGTCTCCACGAGGAACAGCTGGTGCTGGTCCAGGACCCGCCACAGCTCCGGGCGGGCCGTGTCGATGAGCCGCTGGTCGGGCAGGAGCCACTGCTCGTCGAAGGGCTCGCGGAGCACGCGCACCGGATCGGGGCACGGGCCGGGCACGTCGGCGAAACGGGCGGTGGCAGCCGAGCGCTGGCCGGGCAGCGCGGCCGCACCGGAGGCGGGCGTACGGGTGCGGCTCGGCCGGAACAGCCGCTCCCGCTCGGCCCCTTCGGCGCTGGTCAGGGCCGCCCAGCGGGCGCGCAGGGCTGCCGGATCGGGCGCGGCCACCCAGTCCCGGCCCAGGCGCAGGCCGCCCACGGCCCAGGGCATCAGATCGTCCAGCAGCAGGTCCGGCAGCGGTGCGTCAGCGCTCACGCCGCCGATGGTAGCGACGGCTTCCGGCGGCCGGGCTGTGTCCAGGCCGAAGCGCTACGCTCCTTATGTACGCATACGTACGGTATCGACCGAGGAGACGGCCATGAGTCAGTACGACGAATACTCGACTCCTTCGCAGGCCGAGGGCGAGCGGCTCGACGAGGACATGGACGAGACCCAGCGCAAGCAGCTGCACCCCCAGACGATGCGGACCACGCCGTCGCAGGCGGAGGGCGAGCGCGCCAAGGACGAGGAAGAGAAGTAGCCCGCCGACAGGAACAGCCCGGCCGTGACCCGGACGGGCCTCGTCCGGGGGTCCGGCGGTTCCTGCGCGCCTCTGGGGACGGCGCGCGCGTCTGCGGGAGTCGGTGCGACGCTTCCCCGCGTCAGTGCGCGTCGACCGTCACCGTGAAGGAGAACCGGTCGCCGCGGTAGCGGATCCGTGCCACGTCCACCACCCGGCCGTCCTCGTCGTAGGTCACGCCCGTGTAGTGCAGGATCGGGCTGAGCAGCGGCACCTGGAGCAGCTCGGCCGTCTCCGGGTCCGCGAGCCGCGCCTCGACCGTGTCGGTGATCCGGCTGATGCGCACCCCGACGACGTCCCGCAGGACCTTCGTCATCGGCCACCGTTCGAGATCAGCCAGCCGTACCGCCTCGGCGAGCTCCGGAAGGACCGCGTTCTCCACCCAGTTCGTCGGCTCGCCGCTCGCCCGGTCGTGGCGGAGCCGGCGGTACGTGACCACCTCGGGCGTGTCCGGGAAGTGCTCCAGCAGCTCCCCGGACACCGCCGTGCGCCCGTGGCCGAGGATCGTCGTACGGTCGCCCGACTGCTGGGCCACGATCGCGTCGACCGAGCCCAGCAGCCGCACCGGAGAGCCGCGCCGCGCGCCCGGCTCGATGAAGGTGCCGCGCCGCCGGTGCCGGCTGATCAGGCCCTCGCCCTCCAGCTCCTTGAGCGCCTGCCGCATGGTCAGCACGCTCACCCCGTAGTGCTCGGCGAGCTGCTCTTCCGTGGGCAGGCGCAGCGAGGCGTCCGGGGTGCGCCCCAGTATCGAGGCGCGCAGCGACTGTGACACCTGGTACCAGAGGGGCAGTTTCCGGTTCAGGACCAGCGAGTCGGGTGCGAAGGCGGTCACGGGAGGTTCTCCGAACGGCTGGACGGCGGTGCGGCGCGGTGCGGGCGCGGTGCGCCGGCGCGAGGCGCAGGCGCGCTACGCAGGCGCGCTACGCAGGGTATGCAGTGCAGGTCAGGCGCGGAAGTGGCGCTGCAGGCCCTGCCACACGTCGTCGTATCGGCGCTGGAGGTGATCCGCGCCGGCCGCCTGGGCGGTGGCGGTGATCGGCCAGCGGGTCTCGAACATGAAGGCCAGGCCGTCGTCGATCTTCTGCGGCTTCAGCTCGGCGGCGCTGGCCCGGTCGAACGTCTCCCGGTCCGGGCCGTGCGCCGACATCATGTTGTGCAACGAGCCGCCGCCCGGCACGAACCCTTCCGCCTTGGCGTCGTAGGCGCCTTCGATCAGGCCCATGTACTCGCTCATCACGTTGCGGTGGAAGTACGGCGGGCGGAAGGTGTCCTCGCCGACCAGCCAGCGCGGCGCGAAGACCACGAAGTCCACGCCGGCCAGTCCCGGCGTGTCGGAGGGCGAGGTCAGCACCGTGAAGATCGACGGGTCGGGGTGGTCGTAGCTGATCGAGCCCAGGACGTTGAAGCGGCGCAGGTCGTAGACGTAGGGCACGTGGGTGCCGTGCCAGGCGACGACGTCGAGCGGCGAGTGGTCGTAGGTGGCCGACCAGAGGTTGCCGCAGAACTTGTTGACCACCTCGGTCGGGCGGTCGAGGAGTTCGGGGGTTTCGTACGCGGCCACCGGAGCCCGGAAGTCGCGGGCCGCGGCGAGGCCGTTGGCCCCGATCGGGCCCAGGTTCGGCAGCTCGAAGGGCTGGCCGTAGTTCTCGCAGACGTAGCCGCGGGCGGGCGCGGAGCGACCGGCTCCGGTGTCGCCGCCGTCGGCGGCGCCGTCGCCGGTGCCGGTGCCGCTGTCGGTGTCCAGGAGCTCCACGCGGAAGCGGACGCCGCGCGGGATCAGGGCGACCTCGCCCGGACGGACGGCGAGCAGGCCGAGTTCGGTGCGCAGCAGCAGCCCGCCGCGCTCGGGGACGATCAGCAGCTCGCCGTCGGAGGTGCTGAACACCCGGTCGACCATGGGGGCGTTGGCGGCGTAGAGGTGGATGGCCATGCCGGTGCGCTGGGCGGCGTCGCCGTTGCCCCCGAGGGTCCACAGGCCGGCCAGGAAGTCGGTGCCGGGCGCCGGGTCGGGCAGCGGGTTCCAGCGCAGCCGGTTCGGGTCCGCGGCCATCTCGGTGAAGGGCCCCGTGCGCAGGGCCCCGTTGTCGATCCGGGTGAAGGGCGGGTGCACGGCCGACGGGCGGATCCGGTACAGCCACGAGCGGCGGTTGTGGGTGCGCGGCTCGGTGAAGGCGGAGCCGCTGAGCTGTTCGGCGTAGAGGCCCAGGGGTGCGCGCTGGGGCGAGTTCCGGCCGAGCGGCAGGGCGCCGGGGACGGCCTCCGAGCTGTGCTCGTTGCCGAAGCCGGTGAGGTACTCCAGCCCCTCCGCCGTCTTCCTGGCCTGCTCGCTCATGTGCTGCTCCCGCTCCGTCGAAGGAATCCTATGGTCGACAGTAGGATTCCGCGGCCCCCACGTCAACGGTGACCTTGGCGCAGAGGCCTCTCCTCGGCGGAACGGATTCGCGCAGAGGGGGCTCACAAAAGATGAACATTGCTCTACTCTCACGCGCATGTCGTGGACCCGCAGGTTCCCTGCCGTGCCGGCGGCGCTCCTCGCCGCCCTCCTCGCCCTCCTGTCCCTCTTCGCCGCCGCGCCCGCCGCCCGCGCGCACGAGGAGCGCCCCGTCACCCTCCCGGACGGCTCCGGCTCCGTACCCGCGTACCGGAACGCCGAGCCCGACCTCCTCGTCTGCAAGACCGGCCGGCGCGACTTCGAACGCCGCATATCCGGCTTTCCGGAGGCGCTCAAGCAACGCAACCTCGCCCTGTACGAACGGTGCGAGAAGAGCGGCTACCGCCACCTCCAGGAGGCCGTCGACGCCGTCGACCGGCCCGGGATGAACATCGCGGTCCTGCCGGGCCTCTACGAAGAGGAGCCCTCGCTGGGCAAGCCGGCGGGGGAGTGCGCCGCCCTGAAGGCCCCGAACTCCTCGCTCGGCTACCAGATCCTCAGCTACGAGCAGCAGGTGGCCTGCCGCCACAACCAGAACCTCGTCGCCATCCTCGGCAAGACGAACCTCCAGATCGAGGGCACCGGCGCCGCACGCACCGACGTGGTCATCGACGCCAAGTACCAGAAGCTGAACGCGCTGCGCGCCGACCGGTCCAACGGCATCTACTTCCGCAACTTCACCGCCCAGCGCACCACCTTCAACTCGCTGTACGTGCTGGCGGGCGACGGGTTCGTCATCGACGACGTCCTGACCCGCTGGAACGACGAGTACGGCTTCCTCACCTTCGCCAGCGACCACGGCCTCTACAAGAACTGCGAGTCGTACGGCAACGGCGACTCCGGCATCTATCCCGGCAGCGCGTCCGACATCAACGACGGCCGCGGCTACGACGTGCCCCGCTACTCCATCGAGATCACCGGCTGCCGCAGCCACCACAACATGGTCGGCTACTCGGGCACCGCGGGCGACTCGGTGTGGGTGCACGACAACGAGTTCGACCAGAACATGGGCGGCGCCTCGATGGACAGCGCCTTCCCCGGCCACCCCGGACTTCCGCAGAACCACGCCAAGTTCGAGCGCAACCTGATCCACGACAACAACCAGGACTACTACCGGTACGTCGCCGACGGCACCTGCGCCAAGCCGCCGGTCGAGCGCGGCTACGAACGCGGCGTCGTGTGCCCGCAGATCTCCATGCCGCCGGGCACCGGCATCATCACCGCGGGCGGCAACTGGAACCTCTACGAGGACAACTGGGTGTACGGACACCGGCGCGCGGGCTTCTTCCTCAGCGCGGTACCCGCCTTCATCCGCGGCGAGGAGCAGTGGTCGAAGCAGGCCGACACCTCCCACCACAACCGCTACGCCGGGAACACCCTGGGCAAGGACAAGTCCGGCGCCGCCCGCCCCAACGGCATGGACGTGTGGTGGGACGGCCAGGGCCGCGGCAACTGCTGGCAGGACGGACCCGACGGCACCACGCCGGGCACGCTGCCGCGGTGCGGCCAGGCCCGCGGGGACGTCACCGGCGCCTCGGCCCGGCTGATCGGCGAACCGGTCAAGCTGGTCCAGCTGCTCGTCTGCGCGGACTACAGCGTCCAGGCGCGCAAACTCCCGGCCGGCTGCGACTGGTACGGTGCCCGCGGTCTGGAACGGGTCGAGACCCAGATCGCGCTCGCCGTGGCGGGCGTCCTGCTGCTGGTCGGCGGCGTGCTGTGGTGGCGCCGGCTGCGCGGCTCGCGCCTGGGCACGGCGGCCTCGCTGCTGGGCCTGGCGGGCCTGGCCCTGGACGTGGCCGGCTCCACGGCCGGCCTGGTGGCCACCTCCGTTCCGGCACTGGCCCTCCTCCTCCTCGGACTGTGGTGGACGGGTGTCGGGCTGGCCCTGCGCCCGACCCGCCCCTGGTTGGCCCGCCTGACCCTCCTGCTGGCCGGACTGACCCTGCTGGACGCCTTCGACAAGGCCGTCCTGATGATCCCCTGGACCCCGCTGAGCCCCGCCTGGGTGCGGTCCCTGCTCGCCGTGGCCTGGGTCCTGTGGGCGGTCGTCGCCTCGGCCCGCCCCCACACCCCGCCCCACCCCTGCACCCCCGGCGAAGCCCCCGCGAACGACCGCCCCTTGGCCCCGGCCGCCCCCACCCCCACCTTCGGCGCATCCCCCGAATCCCCATCCGCCCCAGGCCCCCAGTCACCCACCCCACCCCAGGGCCCCCAGCGGTGACCCCCCACCCCGCCCCTGGCAGGCGAGAGACGCATGCCCACCCCACCCCCGGCCCCCCGGCCGAGACCGCCCACCCCACCCCCGGCGCTCGGGCCGAGACCGCCTGCCCCGCCCCCGGCGCCAGGGCCGAGACCGCCCACCCTGCCCCCGGGAGCCGGGCCGAGACCGCCTGCCCCGCCCCCGGGGCCCGAGCCGAGACCGCCCACCCTGCCCCCGGGAGCCGGGTCGTGACCGGCGGCCCCGCCCCCGGCGCTTGGGCCGAGACCGCCCACCCTGCTCCCGGAAGCCGGGTTGTGACCGCCCACCCCGCCCCCGGCAGGCCGGCGGAGACGGCCCGGCCCGCTCCGGGCAGGCAGGACGGGTACGCCCGCCCCGCGCTCAGGAGCTCGGCGATGACCGCCCGCCCCGCCCCCGGGGCCCGGCTCGTGACCGGCGGCGGAGCCCCCGCCGGTGACGGCGCCCGTGCCGCCGGTGCCGGTCGCGCCGCGCGCACTCCGGCCCGGCTCGCCCTGGCGTTGTTGCTCGCCTGCGTGATGGCGACGGGCTGTGGTGGGCGGGCCACCACCCACCACAAGCCCGGCACCAGCCACGAGCAGGCCTCCGGGGAGACGGGCACTCTGCTCGCCGCCGACGACGGCGCCGGCCACCGGCTGCGCGAGGTCCCGGCGCAGGGCGCGCCGGAGGTGCGGCTCACCGCCCGGCCGGACTCGGAGGACGGCTGGAACCTCCAACTGGCCGTGCAGAACTTCCGCTTCACCCCCGACAGCACCGGCGGGGCCGCCCTCCCGGGCGCGGGCCACGCCCACCTGGAGCTCGACGGCCGCAAACTGGCCCGGCTGTACGGCCCCTGGTTCCACCTGCCCGCCGCGCAGGTCCCCGAAGGCACGCACACCCTGACCGTCCGCCTGTACGCCGACGACCACACCGCCTGGGCGGTCTCGGGCAAGGCGGTCGAGGGCACGACCCCGCTCACCGCCACCGCGCCCGCCCCGGGCAGCCGGCCCGGCGGGCACGACCACGGCAGCACCCCGCAGGAGCAGGCCGACCGGACGGTCACCATCACCGTCCGGGACGGCAAGGTTAGCCCCGCTCCCGCCCGCACCGAACTGCGCCGCGGCCAACGGGTGGCCCTGCGCGTGACCAGCGACCGCTCGGACACCCTGCACGTCCACGGCTACGACAAGGAACTCACCCTGCCCGCAGGCCAGGAGGCCACCCTGATCCTGACGGCCGACCGCACGGGCCTCTTCGAGGTCGAGACGCACGAGTCCGCCCTCGTCCTGACCCAACTCCTCGTCCGATGACCCCGCCGAGGCCCGCACCGATGCCGAGGCAAAACCCCGGGCTCATGCCCCCGCCGATGCCGAGACCGAACCCCAGGCTCATGCCCCCGCCGATGCCGGTGCCGCCCACACCTCCCCGGGCCGGGGGAGTGGGGGCCCCGGGTGGCGGGACGCCGGCGGGCCGATGCTGACCCCGGCCGGTCCGGTCCCCGCCCCGCGCGCCGGCGGTGGTGGGGCCGGCCAGGGCGTGGTCCTGCACCCGGCCGATCCGCTCACCACGCTCGCGCACGGGATCGGGTCCCAGCACGATCTGCCCATCTCTCCCTTCTATGCATTCGCCGGTGCTTTCGCCGCACTCTTCATCTCGTTCCTCGCGCTGGGTCTCCTCTGGTCCACCTCCCGATTCCGCGCCGACCGCTCCGGTCGCCCCCTTCCAGCCGCCCTCCAGCGAGCCGCCGACGCCCCCGCCACCCGCACCGCCCTGCGCGGCCTCGGCCTCGCCGCCGCCCTGGCCGTCCTCCTTCACCTCCTCCTCGGTCCCGACGACGCCGCGCACAATCCCGCTCCCGGCGCCGTCTACGTCCTCTTCTGGGTCGGACTTGTCCCCGCCTCCCTCCTCCTCGGCCCGGTCTGGCGCCTGCTCAACCCGCTCCGCACCCTGCACCGCCTGCTCACCCGGGCCATCCACCGCCACCCCGGCCCTGACCACCCCGGCCCTGACCGCCCAGGCCCCGACCGCGCCCGCCCCTAACGCCCCCTCCCCGCCCGCCTCGGCCAATGGCCGGCCGCTGCCGGGCTGTTCGCCTTCACCTGGCTCGAGCTCGTCTCTCCCGACCCCGCATCCACCACCACCCTCCTCATCGCCCTCGCCACCTACGCCACCGCCCACCTGCTGCTCGCCGCCCGCTTCGGCGAGCGCTGGTTCGACGACGCCGACGCCTTCGAGGCGTACTCCGCCCTCCTGGCCCGCCTCTCCCCCCTCGGCCGCCGAAGCGACGGCCATCTGGTCCTGCGCAACCCCTTCCACGGACTCGACGCGACGCCCGAGCGGCCCGGACTCGTCGCCACCGTCTGCGTCCTGCTCGGTTCCACCGCCTACGACGGCTTCTCCGACAACCCCTCCTGGATCAACCTCCTCCAGACCTCCCCCCTCGGCCGCACCCCCACGGCCACACTCGGACTGCTCGCTTCCGTCGCCCTCGTCGCCACCCTGTACTGCCTCTGCGCGGCGGCCACCCGCTTCGTCAGCGGTCCGCACCCCGGCCCGCTCACCGCGTTCGCGCACTCACTCGTACCGATCGCACTCGGTTATCTCATCGCCCACTACTTCTCCCTTCTGGTAACCGAAGGACCACGCACAGTAAGCATGGCACTCGGCACTGACAACGCCCCCGACCCCGCTCCACCCCTGGGTCCGGGCGGCCTCGCCGCCCTCCAGGTCATGGCCGTCGTCGCCAGCCACGTGCTCGGCGTCGTCGCCGCCCACGACCGGTCCGTCCGCCTCTTCCCGCCCGCCCGGGCCGTGGCCGGCCAGCTGCCGCTGCTCGCGCTGATGATCACGTACACGATCGGCGGGCTGAGCCTCCTGCTGAACTGAGCCCCCGCTCGACACAGAAGCGAGGAACGGCATGATGGACCCCGTGCCTCCCGCCCACCCCCTGCGCCGCACCCCGATCCAGCAGCGCAGCGCCGACCGGCTCGCCCGGATCCTCGACGCATGCGCCGAGCTGCTCGACGAGACCGGGTACGAGAACCTCAGCACCCGCGCGGTCGCCCTGCGCGCCGGGGTGCCGATCGGTTCGGTCTACCGCTTCTTCGGCAACAAGCGGGCCATGGCCATCGCCCTCGCGCACCGCAACCTGGACCGCTACGCCGACGGCATCGCGGACCGGCTCGCGGACCTCCCCGCCACCCACTGGCGGCCCGTCGTCGACGCCGTACTGGACGAGTACCTGGTCATGAAGCGGAGCGTGCCCGGCTTCGCGCTCGTCGACTTCGGCGTGCCCGCGCCGCCGCCCGAGGGGCCGGAGGCCGACCCCAACCACCTGGTCGCCGCCCGCCTCACCGAACTGCTCTGCGCCCACCTCGGGCTGAGCCCCGACGTCGCCCTCGGGCGGGCCGTCCTCGTCTCCGTCGAGGCCACGGACGCGCTGATCCAACTGGCCTTCCGCACCGACCCGGCAGGCGACCCCGGCATCGTCGCCGAGACGCGCGCGATGATGCACGCCTACCTGGCCCGCGTACTGGACTGACCCCCTGCGCAGCCCCGGTGTCGCTGCGGCTCCGGTCCGGCGCGGCGTCGGGCCCCTCCAGCCCCTCCCCTCCGTCCCAACCGGTCGGTATGCTCGGAGCGCCCGCGTGCCCGCGCCGCAGCCTGCTGCCCCTGGAGGGCCCATGCCCCGCACCGCCCTGCGCATCTGCCCCCTGTGCGAAGCCACCTGCGGCCTCACCCTCACCATCGAGGGCGCCGCCGTCACCGGCGCCCGCGGTGACCGCGAGGACGTTTTCAGCCGCGGCTTCATCTGCCCCAAGGGCGCCGCCTTCGGAGCACTCGACTCCGATCCCGACCGGCTGCGCGCCCCCCTGGTCCGACGCGACGGCCGGCTCCAGGAGGCCACCTGGGAGGAGGCCTTCGACACCATCGCCGCCGCCGTCCCCGCCCTCGTCCGGGAGCACGGACCCCAGGCGGCCGGCCTCGTCCTCGGCAACCCGAACGTCCACACCATGGCCGGCGCCCTCTATCCGCCCCTGCTCCTCAAGGCCCTCGGCACCCGCAACCTCTTCACCGCCAGCACGCTCGACCAGATGCCCAAGCACGTCTCCAGCGGTCTGCTCTTCGGCGATGCCTTCGCCATCCCGGTCCCCGACCTCGACCGCACCGACTTCCTGCTGCTCCTCGGCGCCAATCCGGTGGAGTCCAACGGTTCGCTGTGCACCGCCCCCGACTTCCCGGGCCGGCTCAAGGCCCTGCGCGCCCGCGGCGGGACCCTGGTCGTCGTCGACCCGCGCCGCACGCGCACGGCCAAGCTCGCCGACCGCCACCTCGCGCCGCGCCCGGGCAGCGACGCGCTGCTGCTCGCCGCCCTCGCGCACACGCTGATCGAGGAGAAGCTCGCGGCTCCCGGCGCACTGGAGGAACAGATCGAGGGAACCGGGGAACTCGCCGCCGCGCTCGAGAGTTTCACTCCCGAGGCCGTAGCACCCGCCTGCGACCTCACGGCCGCCGAGATCCGCACCCTCGCCCGCGAGCTCGCCGCCGCCCCCACCGCAGCCGTCTACGCGCGCATCGGCAGCTGCACCGTCGAGTACGGCACGCTCGCCAGCTGGCTGGTCGACGTACTGAACATCCTCACCGGCAACCTCGACCGGCCGGGCGGAGCCCTCTTCCCGCTCTCCGCGACGGCCCCCGCGCCCAGGCCGGCCGGTCCCGGCAAGGGGTTCGCCCTCGGCCGCTGGGCGAGCCGGGTCAGCGGCCACCCCGAAGCCAAGGGCGAACTCCCCACCGCCGCGCTGGCGGAGGAGATCGACACACCCGGGGAAGGGCGGATCCGGGTCCTGCTCGCCATCGCCGCCAACCCCGTCCTGTCCGCACCCGACGGCGACCGGCTCGACCGGGCGCTGGCCGGGCTCGAATTCATGGTCTCCGTCGACCCCTACCTGAACGAGACCTCGCGCCACGCCCATGTCGTACTGCCCCCGCCGCCGCCCTCCCAGAGCGCGCACTTCGACTTCGCGTTCAACGGGTTCGCCGTACGCAACCAGGCCCGCTACACGCCCGCCGCCGTCCCGCTGGAGGCAGGGCGGATGGACGAGTGTGAGATCCACGCGCGGCTGATCCTGGCCGTCTCCGGCCTGCACGGGTCCGCCGACCCGGCCGGTGTCGACGAACTGGCCATCCACTCCGCCCTCGCCAAGGAAACCGCCGCTGCGCACTCCCCGCTGCACGGGCAGGATCCGGCGCGCCTCGCAGGCCTGCTCACGGGTGGGAGCGGCCCCGAGCGGCGGCTCGATCTGATGCTCCGACTCGGGCCGTACGGAGACCGGTTCAGAGTCGGCGCCGCCGAGCGCGAAGCCGAGCCGGGCGCCGACCCCTCTGCCCAACCCGCCGCCGACCCCTCTGCCCAACCCGCCGCCGACGCCGCGGCGTACGGGCTCAGCCTGGAGCGGCTGCTGGCGTCACCGCACGGCATCGACCTGGGACCGCTCGGGCCCCGGCTTCCGGGCGTGCTGAAGACCCGCAGCGGCAGGATCGAGCTGCTCCCGGACCCGATCGCGGCAGAGCTCCCCAGGCTGCGTGCGGCGCTCGCCGACCGCCCCGCCGCCCTGGTGCTCGTGGGCCGCCGCCATCTGCGGTCCAACAACAGCTGGTTGCACAACGTCCCGGCCCTCACCGGAGGTTCCAACCGGTGCACCCTCCAGGTCCACCCGCAGGACGCGGACCGGCTTGGCCTCACCGACGGGGGCCGGGCCAGGATCACCGCCGACGGGGGCAGCCTGGACGTGCCCGTGGAGATCACCGACACCCTGCGCACCGGAGTGGTGAGCCTGCCGCACGGCTGGGGCCACGACCGCACCGGCACCCGGCTCTCGGTCGCCGCCGCCACCCCCGGCGCCAACGTCAACCAGCTGCTCGACGGCAGCCGGCTCGATCCGCTCTCGGGAACAGCCGTGCTCAACGGCTTCCCCGTCACGCTCGCACCCCTGCCCTGAGCTGCAGTTTTGCTCGTATTGCTCACGCGTTGACGTCTTGTTGGCGCAAGGAGGAGGCACCTACGTTCCCTGCATGCTGACCATCCTCGGCTTCGCCATGATCGCGACCTTCCTGGTCCTGATCATGCTGAAGAAAATGTCGCCCATCGCGGCGCTCGTCCTCATCCCCGCGCTGTTCTGCGTGTTCGCAGGAAAGGGCGCCCACCTCGGCGACTACGTCATCGACGGCGTCGGCAAACTCGCGCCGACCGCCGCGATGCTGATGTTCGCCATCGTCTACTTCGGCGTGATGATCGACGTCGGCCTCTTCGACCCGATCGTGCGCGGCATCCTGCGCTTCTGCAAGGCAGACCCCGTGCGCGTGGTCGTCGGCACCGCCGTCCTCGCCGCGATCGTCTCGCTCGACGGAGACGGATCGACCACCTTCATGATCACCGTCTCGGCGATGTACCCGCTCTACAAGCGGCTCGGCCTGAGCCTCGTGGTCATGACGGGCGTCGCGGCCACCGCCAACGGCGTCATGAACACCCTGCCCTGGGGCGGGCCCACGGCCCGCGCCGCGACCGCCCTCAAGCTCGACGCCGCCGACATCTTCGTCCCGATGATCCCGGCCCTCGCGATGGGCCTGATCTTCGTGTTCGTCCTGGCCTACGTCCTCGGCGTGAAGGAGCGCCGCCGGGTCGGCCTGCTGGCCATGCCCGAAGACGATGCCGTCACAACACCCGCCCTCGCCCCCGCCACCGCAGCCGAGCGCGCCCCGGAGACCGCATCCGCGCTGGTGGCCGCCGGTACGGGCGGCTCCGCCGAGGGCCCGTCGGGCCCGGCCGGCCACGGTGGTACGCCCTCCACCGTGGCCGGCGGCTCCGATCCGGCCGCCCCGAGCCCGAGCCCGGCTCCGACCCCCGCCCCGGCCGCCCCCGAGGCCGCCGCGGACGGGTTCCAGGGCCTCGACCCCCACCGCGCCACCCTGCGCCCGCGCCTGTACTGGTTCAACGCCGGTCTCACCCTCGCCCTGCTCACCGCGATGATCACGGAGCTGCTGCCCATCCCGGTGCTGTTCCTGCTCGGCGCCGCCCTCGCCCTCACCGTCAACTTCCCACACATGCCCGACCAGAAGGCGCGGATCGGCGCCCACGCCGAGAACGTCCTCAACGTCGCCGGCATGGTCTTCGCCGCCGCCGTCTTCACCGGCGTCCTCTCCGGCACCGGCATGGTCAAGCACATGGCCGACTGGCTTGTCGGCGCCGTCCCCGAGGGCATGGGTCCGCACATGGCGCTGGTCACCGGCCTGCTCAGCCTGCCGCTCACCTACTTCATGTCCAACGACGGCTTCTACTTCGGTGTGCTGCCCGTCCTCGCCGAAGCAGGCGCCGCCCACGGCGTCTCCCCGCTCGAGATCGCCCGCGCCTCCCTGGTGGGGCAGGCGCTGCACATGTCGAGCCCGCTGGTTCCGGCCGTCTACGTCCTCGTCGGCATGGCCAAGGTCGAGTTCGGCGACCACACCCGCTTCACGGTGAAATGGGCGGCCCTGACCTCCCTGGTGGTCCTCGCGGCGGGGATGCTTTTCGGCATCATCTGATCCCGGCCGCCCCTGGCGCGCAGAAAACTACCGGCGCTAGTTTGTAGGGTGTCCGCGAGGTCTGGTCTACGCGCTCGTGCGTGCTCGGGAGGAAATGCCATGAAGGCCCACGACGGGATGTACATCGGCGGCGCATGGCGGCCCGCCGCCGGACGCGACCGCATCGAGGTGGTCAACCCGGCCGACGAGCAGGTCATCGGCTCGGTTCCGGCCGGCACCGCGGAGGACGTGGACGCCGCCGTACGGGCGGCCCGCGCAGCCCTCCCGGGCTGGGCGGCCACGGCTCCGGCCGAGCGGGCGGCCCTGATCGGCGCCCTGCGCGACGTACTGGCCGCCCGCAAGGGCGAGATCGCCGAGACCATCACCGCGGAGCTCGGTTCCCCGCTCGGCTTCGCGGAGATGGTCCACGTCGGGGCGCCGCTCGCGGTGGCCTCCTCGTATGCCGAACTCGCGGGTTCGTACGCCTTCGAGGAGCGGCTCGGGAACTCCACCGTGCTGCTCGAACCGGTCGGTGTGGTCGGGGCCATCACGCCCTGGAACTATCCCCTGCACCAAGTCGTTGCCAAGGTGGCGCCCGCTCTCGCCGCCGGCTGCACCCTCGTTCTCAAGCCGGCCGAGGACACCCCGCTGACCGCACAGCTCTTCGCCGAGGCCGTGCACGAGGCGGGCATCCCGGCCGGAGTCTTCAACCTCGTGACCGGAACCGGTCCGGTCGCCGGACAGGCCCTGGCCGCGCACGAGGGAGTGGACCTCGTCTCCTTCACCGGCTCGACCGCCGTCGGCAAGAAGATCGGCGCCACCGCCGGCGCCGCCGTCAAGCGGGTCGCCCTCGAGCTGGGCGGCAAATCGGCCAATGTCATCCTGCCCGGGGCCGACCTGGCCAAGGCCGTCGCCGCCGGCGTGGGCCACGTCATGAACAACACCGGTCAGAGCTGCAACGCGCTCACCCGCATGCTCGTACACCGGGACCAGTACGAGGAAGCCGTCTCGCTCGCGGCCGCCGCCGTCGCCAACTACCCCACCGGCGACCCCACCGACCCGGCCACCCGCCTGGGCCCGGTCGTCAACGCCAAGCAGCACGAGCGCGTGCGCGGGTACATCGCCAAGGGCGTCGAGGAAGGTGCCCGCCTCGTCGCCGGCGGCGCCGACGCACCGCACGAGAGGGGCTACTTCGTCGCGCCCACGGTGTTCGCCGACGTCACGCCCGACATGACCATCGCCCAGGAGGAGATCTTCGGCCCCGTGCTGTCGATCCTGGCCTACGAGGACGAGGAGGACGCCCTGCGCATCGCCAACGGCACCGTCTACGGCTTGGGCGGGGCGGTCTGGGCCGCGGACGGGGAGACGGCCGTGGCCTTCGCCCGCCGCATGGACACCGGACAGGTGGACATCAACGGCGGCCGCTTCAACGTGCTCGCGCCCTTCGGCGGTTACAAGCAGTCGGGCGTCGGCCGCGAACTGGGCCCGCACGGCCTGGCGGAGTACCTCCAGACCAAGTCCCTGCAGTTCTAAGCTGTCCTGCCCGTTCTGAGCCGCCGCGATTCGGAGAAGACGACCATGGTCCGCGCCGCCATCCTGCCCGCCGTCGGAGCCCCGCTCGAGATACGGGAGATCGTGCTGCCCGATCCCGGCCCCGGGCAGGTCAGGGTCCGGCTCACCGCAGCCGGGGTCTGCCACTCCGACCTCTCCCTCACCAACGGCACCATGCGCGTGCCCGTCCCCGCCGTCCTCGGCCACGAGGGCGCGGGTACGGTCCTCGCCGTCGGGGAGGGCGTGACCCACGTCGCCCCCGGCGACGGGGTCGTGCTCAACTGGGCCCCGTCCTGCGGGCAGTGCCACCACTGCTCCATCGGCGAGGTCTGGCTCTGCGCGCAGGCGCTCACGGGCGTCGGGGCCGTCTACGCGCACGACGCGCAGGGCGCCGAGCTGCACCCGGGGCTGAACGTGGCCGCGTTCGCCGAGGAGACGGTCGTCGCGGCCAACTGCGTGCTGCCCGCGCCGGCCGGGATCCCGCTCGCCGAGGCCGCCCTGCTCGGCTGCGCGGTCCTCACCGGCTACGGCGCCGTCCACCACAGCGCCCAGGTCCGCCCGGGGGAGTCGGTGGCCGTGTTCGGTGTCGGCGGGGTCGGGCTGGCCGCACTCCAGGCCGCCCGGATCGCCCAGGCGGGCCCCGTCGTGGCCGTCGACGTCTCGCCGGCCAAGGAGGAGCTGGCGCGGGCGGCCGGAGCCACCGAATTCGTGCTCGCCTCGGACACCACCGCCAAGCAGATCCGTGCCCTGACCGGCGGGCAGGGCGCGGACGTCGCCGTCGAATGCGTCGGCCGGGCGGACACCATCCGCGCAGCCTGGGAGGCCACCCGCCGGGGCGGCCGCACCACGGTCGTCGGTATCGGCGGAAAGGACCAGCAGGTCACCTTCCACGCGCTGGAGATCTTCCACTTCGCCCGCACCCTCACAGGCTGCGTCTACGGCAACAGCGACCCCGCCCGCGACCTCCCGGTGATCGCCGAACACGTCCGCGCGGGCCGCCTCGACCTCGGCGGCCTCGTCACCGACCGCATCACCCTCGACGGCATCCCGGCCGCCTTCGACGCCATGCTGGCGGGCAAGGGCGGCCGCTCGCTCGTCGTCTTCTAGTCCGGCAGTCCGGCAGTCCGGTTCTGGTCCGGCAGTCCGGCGCCGTCTTCTCCCCAGCCCGGCCCGGTGGAGGAGGAGACGGCGCCCCGGGACGCCGCGGTCCTCGAGGCTGCGCGGGGCCGGGGAGGCCGCGGCCTTCCAAGCTCCCGCGGTCGCGCGCGAGCCGCGGCCGGCTACGTTCCCGCGTTCGCGCGCGCCAGCGCCTCGTACTGGAGCGCCAGGCCGTCCAGCAGGGCCGCCAGGCCCGTCTCGAAGGCGCCCTCGTCCACCTCGTTCTGTCGCTCGGCCAGCAGGTGGGCCTGGCCCAGGTGGGGGTAGTCCGCCGGGTCGTATGCCGTCTCGTCGTCCACGAAGCCCCGGGCGAACGAGGCCATCGCCGAGCCCAGGATGAAGTACCGCATCAGCGCGCCGATCCGGGTCGCCTGGGCCGGGGGCCAGCCCGCCGCCGTCATCGCGCCGAACACCGCGTCCGCCAGCCGGAGGCCCGCCGGACGGCGGCCCGGGCCCCGCGCCAGTACCGGGACGATGTTCGGATGGTCGGACAGGGCGGCCCGGTACGAGTGGGCCCAGGCGTGCAGGGCGCCCCGCCAGTCCAGGCGGCCGGCCTCGAACATCGACAGGTCGACCCGCGCGCTCACGGCGTCCGCCACCGCGTCCAGGATCTCGTCCTTCGTGCGGAAGTGGTTGTACAGCGATGGCCCGCTGACCCCCAGGGCGGCCGCCAGCCGCCGCGTCGAGACGGCCTCCAGCCCCTCCGCGTCCACGAGCGCCCCCGCCGCCTCGACGATGCGGGCTCTGCTGAGGAGGGGCTTGCGCGGTCTGGCCATGCGCCACATAGTAGGGCCTGCCCGCCATAAACTACCGGTGCTAGTTAACGGCCCGGACGAAACGCCCGGAGGTGCCCGGTGAACCTTGAGCTGAGCGAGGAGCAGAGCGCCGTGCGCAGGCTCGCCCGCGAGTTCACCGAGCGCGAGGTGGTCCCGTACGCCGCCGCGTGGGACCGCGCCGAGAGCGTCGACCGGGGCATCGTGAAGAAGCTCGGTGCGCTCGGTTTCCTCGGCCTGACCGTCCCCGAGGAATACGGCGGCTCCGGCGGTGACCACCTCGCCTACGTCCTGGTCACCGAGGAGCTCGGCCGGGGCGATTCCGCCGTGCGCGGCATCGTCTCGGTCTCCCTCGGCCTGGTCGCCAAGTCCATCGCGGCCTGGGGGACCGAGGAGCAGAAGCACGCTTGGCTGCCGCGCCTGTGTGCCGGGGACGCGCTCGGCTGCTTCGGGCTGACCGAGCCCGGCACCGGCTCCGACGCCGGCAGCCTCACGACCCGCGCCGTGCGCGAGGGCGACGCCTACGTCCTCAGCGGCAGCAAGATGTTCATCACCAACGGCACCTGGGCCGACGTCGTGCTGCTGTTCGCCCGCACCGGCGACGAGCCCGGCCACCGCGGGGTCTCCGCCTTCCTCGTCCCCACCGACACGCCCGGCCTCACCCGCCGCGAGATCCACGGCAAGCTCGGCCTGCGCGGCCAGGCCACCGCCGAGCTCGCCCTCGACGGGGTCCGCGTCCCCGCCTCCGCCCTGCTCGGCCCCGAAGGCAAGGGCTTCTCGGTCGCCATGTCCGCACTGGCCAAGGGCCGGATGTCGGTGGCCGCCGGCTGCGTGGGCATAGCCCAGGCGGCCCTGGACGCGGCCGTGTCCTACGCTGCCCAGCGCGAGCAGTTCGGCAAGCCGATCGCCCACCATCAACTGGTGCAGGAGCTGATCGCCGACATCTCGGTCGACGTGGATGCCGCCCGCCTGCTGACCTGGCGGGTCGCGGACCTCATCGACCGCGGCCAGCCCTTCGCCACCGAGTCCTCCACCGCCAAGCTCTTCGCCTCCGAGGCTGCCGTCCGGGCCGCGAGCAACGCGCTCCAGGTGCACGGCGGTTACGGATACATCGACGAGTACCCGGCCGGGAAGCTGCTGCGCGACGCCCGCGTGATGACCCTCTACGAAGGCACCAGCCAGATCCAGAAGCTGCTGATCGGCCGGGCCCGGACCGGGGTGTCCGCGTTCTGAGCACGAACGGGAGCGCGCCAACCTCCCGCGCGCCCGCTAAGCGCTTGCTCACCCTCCGGTAAGGTGTTCATTTCCATACGGCGAAGAGGGTGAGTGAGCGATGGACAGCGCGGCGGAGACGGTCGACGGCTACCAGCCGTGGTCCGAGGTCACCCCCGACGCCGCGCGGCGGCTGCTCGTCGCCGCCGTGGAGGCCTTCGCGGAGCGCGGGTACCACGCGACCACCACACGTGACATCGCGGGTCGCGCGGGGATGAGCCCGGCCGCCCTCTACATCCACTACAAGACCAAGGAAGAACTGCTCCACCGGATCAGCCGGATCGGCCACGACAAGGCCCTGGAGATCCTCACCACCGCCGCGGACGCGCCGGGCACCGCCGCCGAACGGCTCGATGCGGCCGTACGGTCCTTCGTACGCTGGCACGCCGCCCACCACACCACCGCGCGCGTGGTCCAGTACGAGCTCGATGCTCTCGCTCCGGAGCACCGCTCCGAGATCGTGGCACTGCGCCGGCAGAGCGACGCCGCCGTGCGCCGGATCCTCGCCGACGGCGTCGAGGCGGGCGAGTTCGCCGTCCCCGACGTGCCCGGCACCACCCTCGCCGTGCTGTCGCTCTGCATCGACGTGGCCCGCTGGTTCAGCGTGTCCGGGCACCGCACGCCCGACGAGGTCGGCGCCCTCTACGCCGACCTCGTGCTCCGCATGGTGGGCGCGCGCCCCCACCGGTAGGCCGGCGGGCACCGGACCGGGAGGACGGGCCCGGGCGTGCTGCCAACAGACCCGGGCGCGTGCTGCCAACAGACCCGGGCGCGCGCCGTCAACGGCCGTGCGGTGGCCAGGAGGCGGTAGCCGCTCCGCAGGGGATGAGCCGCTCCGAAACGGCAGCGGCTCAGAAGTAGTAGCGGGACACCGACTGCGCCACGCACACCGGCTTGTCGCCGCCCTCGCGCTCCACCGTCACGGTGGCCGCGACCTGGACCCCGCCCCCGGCCTCCGTGACCTCCGTGATCACGGCGGTCGCGCGCAGCCGCGAGCCGACCGGCACCGGCGCCGGGAAGCGTACCTTGTCCACGCCGTAGTTGATGCCCATCTTCATGCCTTCGACCCGCATGATCTGCGGCACCAGGCTCGGCAGCAGGGACAGGGTCAGATAGCCGTGCGCGATCGTGGAACCGAAGGGTCCGGACGCCGCCCGCTCCGGGTCCACGTGGATCCACTGGTGGTCGCCGGTGGCGTCCGCGAAGAGGTCGATCCGCTTCTGGTCCACCTCCAGCCATCCGCTGGGCCCGAGCGGTTCGCCCGTCCCGGCGTGCAGCTCCTCGGCGGACGTGAAGATCCTCGGCTCGGCCATGCCCTGCTCCTGCCTCTCACTCACGGATTGCGCCGGGGCGAACAAGCGCTTGCTCAGCATGCTGGGACCGTATGTGTATGTCAACGGACCGCCGACTAACCTCGACCGGGTGCCGCAGATTCCCGAGAAAATCCACGAACTCACCGTCGGCCAGCTGTCCGCCCGTAGCGGAGCCGCCGTCTCGGCGCTCCACTTCTACGAGTCCAAGGGCCTGATCAGCAGCCGCCGCACATCCGGCAACCAGCGCCGCTACACCCGCGACGCGCTGCGCCGGGTGGCCTTCGTACGCGCCGCCCAGCGCGTGGGCATCCCGCTCGCCAGCATCCGCGACGCACTCGCCGAACTCCCCGAGGAGCGCACACCCACCCGCGAGGACTGGGCCCGCCTCTCCGAGGCCTGGCGCACCGAGCTCGACGAGCGGATCACCCAACTCGGGCGGCTGCGCGACCATCTGACCGACTGCATCGGCTGCGGCTGCCTCTCCCTGGAGAACTGCGCACTGTCCAACCCGGACGACGTCTTCGGCGAACGGCTCACCGGCTCGCGGCTGTAACCGGCGCGTGCCGCTCCAGCTGTTCCCGGGCCGCCGCCACCAGTTCGGCGTTCGACCGCGCCGGACGCCCGTCCGGCAGACGGAGTACGTCGCCCACGCCGGTCCGCGCGCCCGTACCGCATCGCGCGGCCAGGCGCAGAACCGGCCAGGCGGCGGCCTCCCGCCCGTACAGCACCACCGCCACCGGCGGCAGCCCGCGCAGCCCGGCCACCAGCGCCGGATCGGCCGCGGCGAGCTCCGCCAGCAGCCGCACCCGCCCGGGCGCCCGCACCGGCCAGGCCAGGAACCGCGCCATCGGCTCCGGGCCGGCCGGTCCGCCCAGCGGAACCATCGCGTCGACCAGGACCCCCCGGGCCAGCAGCGCCTCCGCCAACTCCGCGGCCCCCGGCTCCGCGAAACTCACCTCCGCCCGGTCCGGCAGCACGCTCCAGGACCGCACGCGCTCCAGCCGCCCCGCGGGACCGGGCTCCGCCCCCACGCTCACCGGCACCGACAGCGGTACGCGGACCCCCGTGCCCCGCAGCGCCTCCAGCACCGGCCCCACCACCCGCGGCGACAGGCTCTGCCGGCCGCACGGGGTCCGCGGGCTCACCCGTACCTCCCCGGCCCCCGCGGCTACCGCGGCCAGCGCCGCCTCCGCCAGGTCCTGCGGCGACATCGGCACGGCCGACCCCTCGACGGCGCCCCGGGCGCCGTTCAGCGACACCAGCGGCGCGGACGCCGATCCCCCGGGCCGGCTCGCCACAGGTGCCACAGCCACCCCCGGTGCCCCGGCCGCCCCGGAGGCGCGTTCCGACGCCCCGCGCGGCCTCACGCCGCGCCCGCGGTCGAGGTGTCCGCCAGCGCCGGTCTCGGCACCACGATCCCGCAGCCCGCGCACACCGGACCGTCCCAGGCCCACGCCCCCTCCCAGGCGCCGACCGCGGGGACGGCCGGCCACCGCAGCTCCTCCTCCCCGCAGACCGGGCACGCCCTCCCGGGCTCCGACTCCAGCGCCCTGACCAGCCGTCTCAACACCTCGCCCAGCGCGCCCTCCGGCCGCACCCCCGGATCCGCGCAGCGCACCACCGCGTCCCCGCTCCCGCCCCACGCCCACTCCGGACGGCGCAGCCCGTGGTGCTTCTCCCGCCGGCGCCGCTCCGCGAACTGGCGCTCGTACTCCAGCCAGACCGCCCGTGCGTCCTCCAGCTCCTCCAGCGCGGCGACCAGCCGCAGCGGGTCGGCGCCCCGGTCCTCGGGGGCGATCCCGTGCCGGTCGCACAGGTGCCACCACGTGGCCCGGTGCCCGTACGGGGCGAACCGCTCCAGGCAGCGGCGCAGGGAATGGCGCCGCAGGGCCCGGTCATTGCGCGCGTCGCGCACCTGATGGGCCAGACTCCGGAATCCTGCCATCGCACCTTCACCTCCACCGATGTGCCCAACATGCCCTGCCGGGGCCGGGCGCATGCGGGGGCGGTCGAGGCGTGCGGGTGGCACATGGCCGGAAGTCAGCGCCCCATGCGCCCCGCGGCCACCACCACCCGGGCCAGCTCCTCGTGGCAGATGTCGCTGTGCGCCCCCGAGGGAGCGCCGCCGCGCCGCACCACCGAGCCCGCGTCCACACTCACGCAACCCGCCGCGGGCACCCCCTCGCGCAGGGCCGCGTCCAGGGTCAGCCGGGGCGCGCCCGGCACCGCCTGCACCCCGTCGTGCCCGAGCGCGCCCCAGCGTTCGTCGAAGCCCAGCAGTCCGGCCGAATCGCCCGCCATCCGGGAGGCCAGCGGGTAGAACACCCGCAGCGAGGTGTCGTGCGGGGAGTGGCAGGCCACCACGGGCCCGGCGACCTTGCGCTGGAGACCGCCCAGGGCGCCGCCGCGGTTCCTGTCGTGGGGCAGCCGCTCCGCGAACGCGTAGTGCGAGAACGCTCCTTGGAGCAACGTCAGGGAGGCCACGCACCGGGAGCCGTCCGGGATCGCGCGCAGCGAGTACGACACCAGCCGCGCCCCGAAGCTGTGCCCGATCAGATGGATCCGCAGGCCCGGCCGCCTGCCCGCCAGCTCCGCGAGGACCGGGCCGAGGCCGCGCTCACCGACGACGCCCGCCCGCTTCTTCATCTTGTAATACGTGGCCTGGCGCAGCAGTTCCTTCGCGCCGTTCCACAGCGGGCGCAGCCCCGCGCCCGTCGCGAGGCCCTGCTCGGGCCGGCCCCCGGGCGGCGCGCCCGCCTCGACCAGCGCGTCGGTCAGGGCCCGGCACACCTCGAGGACGTCCAGAGCGAAGACGGCGGGAACCGGCCGCGCCGCCGGCACGCCGGCCGCGGACGCACCGTCCACCACGTCCACGCCCGCGAGTTCCCGTACGAGCGCCCCGAACTCGATGAACGCGGCCTCCGACTCCGGCCGCACCTCCAGCAGTTCTGCCACGCGGCCCAGCTCCGCCTGCCGCCCGGGCCAGAACCCCGCGAGCGCCCGCCGGGTCCCCGGATCCAGCGCCGTCCCGAAGCCGGGCTCCGCGAGGGCGCCCTCGAAGTCCGGTATCGGCTCGTCGGAGAAGCGCATCGAGGGCCATACGACGCCCACGTACCCCAAGCGCACCCCTGGCCCCACCAGTCCCGGGAAGGGGGCGAAGAACCGGTCGTAGAGCCGGGTCGCCGTGGACCGGTCGCTGTTCCAGCCGTGCGCGAAGACCAGGAGGTCCGTGGCATCGATCCGGGCCACCGCGGCCTGCGTCCCCCGGTCCACGTCGCCCTCGGAGTCGAAGGTCAGCTCCGCATACGGCCCGACCCCGGCTGCCGGCCCGGCCCCGACCCCAGCCCCAGTCCCGGCCCCGACTCCGCCGTCCGTCATGACCCGCCCCCTCCACGCCGTGCGCCCGGTGGATCCAGCATCCTGCGGGCGCGCCCGCCCGGCCAGACCCCGGACGCCACCGGCTCACCCGTAGAGCAGGTACTCCGCACGCACCGCCTCGAACCGGGCCAGCCCCGCCGCCCAGTCGCCCGCGATCTCCTCTACGCCGGCCCCCGCGTCCACCAGCCTGCGCACCCGGTCCGAGCCCGTCAGCTTGTCGATCCAGTGGTCGGGCCGCCAGGCGAAGCCGCTCCACGAGCGCCGGGCCGTGACCAGCAGCCCGATCCCGGCCCGTACCGGATCGAAGGCCTCGCGGTCGTGCACGATCAGCCGGACCCCGCCGCACACCTTCCCGGCGTGCTTGGAGAAGGACGGCGTGAAGTACGCCTCCCGGAACCACACCCCCGGCAGATCCAGCGCGTTCGCCGCCTGCGCCCACCGCCGGTCGACGCCCTCCGCGCCCAGCACCTCGAAGGGGGTGGTCGTCCCGCGCCCCTCGGACAGGTTCGTCCCCTCGAACAGGCAGGTACCGGCGTAGGCGAGGGCCGTGTCCGGGGTCGGCATGTTCGGGCTGGGCGGCACCCACGGCAGCCCGGTGTCACCGAAGAAGGACCCCCGCCGCCAGCCGCTCATCGCCACCGTCCGCAGCCCGACCTGCTTTTCGGGCAGCCGGGACAGGAACTCGCCGTTGAAGAGCAGCGCCAGTTCGGCCGCCGTCATCCCGTGCGCGAGCGCGATCGGCTCACGTCCCACGAAGCTCGCGTACGGCCGCTCCAGCACCGGCCCCGCGGCCCGCCGGCCGCCCACCGGGTTGGGCCGGTCCAGCACCACCACCGCCTTGCCGGCGAGGGCGGCCGCGCGCATGCAGTCGTAGAGCGTCCAGATGTAGGTGTAGAAGCGCGCCCCGACGTCCTGGATGTCGAAGACGACGGTGTCGATCCCGGCCGCCGTGAACACGTCCGCGAGCCGCTGCCCGCTCTTGTCGTACGTGTCGTACACCGGCAGCCCGGTCGCCGGATCCCGGGAGGGCCCCTCCGAGCCGCCCGCCTGCGCCGTCCCGCGGAACCCGTGCTCCGGGCCGAACACCGCCACCAGGTCCACCCGGCCGTCCGCGTGCAGTACGTCGACCAGGTGGCGGGCGTCGGCGGTGATCCCGGTGGGGTTGGTGACCACCCCGACCTTCTGCCCGGCGAGTGCGGCGTAGCCGTCCGCGGCGAGCCGCTCGAAGCCGGTCCGCACCCGGCCCGCCCGTGGAGCGCCGGCCGACGGATCCGAGCCGGCCGACGGATCCGTACCCCAGGCGGCCCCCGCGGCCCCGGCGACCCCGGCCGCACCCACGGCCCCCGCCGCCCCGATGGCCCCCGCCAGTCCCAGCACCCCGCGTCGCGACAGAGTCATCCCGCCACGCTAGGGCGCAGCCCCCTTCCGCCCCGACATACCGACTGGTTAGTCTGCTCGCGATCCGCACGCCGTCCGTCCCCGAAAGGTGATCCCCGTGAGCGCGTACGCGTACCAGGACCAGCGAGTCGTCGTCACCGGAGCGGGCGGCGGGATCGGGGCCGCCCTCGCCCACCGCTTCGCCGCGGAGGGGGCCACGGTGGTCGTCAACGACCTCGACCCGGCCAAGGCCGCCGCGGTGGCGGGCGCGATCGGCGTCCGCGCGATCCCCCTCGCCGGCGACGCGTCGGCGATCGTGGCCGAGGCCCGGGACGCCCTCGGCGGCGGGATCGACGTCTACTGCGCCAATGCCGGACTGGCCTCCGGGGGCGACGCGTTCGCCGACGAGGCCGTCTGGGAGGCGGCCTGGGACACCAACGTCATGGCCCACGTCCGCGCGGCCCGGCTCCTCCTTCCGGACTGGCTGGAGCGCGGGAGCGGCCGCTTCGTGTCCACGGTCTCCGCCGCCGGACTGCTGACCATGATCGGGGCCGCGCCGTACAGTGTCACCAAGCACGGTGCGCTCGCCTTCGCCGAATGGCTCTCGCTGACCTACCGCCACCGCGGTGTCGAGGTCCACGCCATCTGCCCGCAGGGGGTGCGCACCGACATGCTGACGGCCGCGGGATCGGCGGGCGAGCTCGTCCTCGCACCGACCGCGATCGAGCCGGAAGCGGTCGCTGACGCACTGTTCGACGGCATGGAGAAGGGCCGGTTCTTGATCCTCCCGCACCCCGAGGTCGCGGACTTCTACGCCGCCCGCGCCACCGACCCGGACCGCTGGCTGAGCGGCATGAACCACCTCCAGCGGACATGGGAGACCCCGTGAGCTCCCCGTACGCCGCCCGGCCCTGGCTCGCCCTGCTCAGCCCGGCCCAGCGGGCGCCCGTCACCCCGCCGCCGACCGTGCTGCACGCCTTCCGCGAGGCCGTGGCCCGTGCCCCCGAGCGGACCGCGCTCGCCTACTTCGACGGCCGCACCGGCTACGCCGAGGCCGACGCCCTGTCCGACTCGGTCGCCGGCCACCTCGCGGCGCGCGGCGTCCGCCGGGGTGACCGGGTCGCCGTCATGCTGCAGAACACGCCGCACTTCGTGCTGGCCGTGCTCGCCGCCTGGAAGGCCGGGGCCGTCGTCGTCCCGCTCAACCCCATGTACAAGGCGGGCGAAGTCGGGCACGTCCTGCGCGACTCCGGCGCCGCCGCGCTGGTCTGCGACGGCCGCGCGTGGTCGGCGTACCTCCGCGAGACCGTCGCGGGCACCGCCGTACGGACCGTCCTGACCGCCTGCGACCTGGACTTCCAGAGCCGCAACGACCCGCGGGTCCTGGCCCCGGCGGACGGCCGTCGAGCGTCCGGAGCCCCGGACACGACCGGCGGCCCCGACAGCGCCGGCGGTCCCGACAGCGCCGGCGGTCCCGACGTCGCCGACCTCGCCACCGTCGCACGCCAGGGCCACCCCGCCCCGGACGACCCGCTCCTCGCCGCCGACGACACCGCCCTGATCAGCTACACCTCGGGGACCAGCGGCACCCCCAAGGGCGCCATGAACCCGCACGGCGCCCTCACGTACAACGCCGTCCGCCAGGTCACCGCCCACCCCCTCCCCGAGGGCGCCACCTACTTCGCCCTCGCGCCCCTGTTCCACATCACGGGCATGGTCTGCGAGCTCGCCGCCTGCTTCGCCAACGCCGGCACCCTCGTCCTCGCCCACCGCTTCGACGCCGCGGTCGTGCTCGACGCCTTCCTGGAGCACCGCCCCGCCTACACCGTCGGCCCGGCCACCGCCTTCATGGCCCTGGCCGCCCACCCCGAAGTCACCCGGGACCACTTCTCCTCGTTCCGGGTGATCTCCTCCGGCGGAGCCCCGCTGCCGCCCGCGCTCGTCGAACGGCTGCGCGGCGCCTTCGGCTTCTACCTGCGCAACGGCTACGGCCTCACCGAGTGCACCGCCCCCTGCGCCAGCGTTCCCCCGCACCTCGAAGCCCCCGTCGACCCGGCCTCCGGCACCCTCTCCGTCGGACTGCCGGGCGCCGACACCGTCGTACGGATCCTCGACGAGCACGGCGCCGAGGTGCCCTTCGGCGAGACCGGCGAGATAGCCGTCCGCGGCCCGCAGGTCGTACCCGGCTACTGGGGCCTGCCGGCGGACACGGCCAAGGCCTTTCCGGGCGGCGAACTGCGCACCGGGGACGTCGGTTTCATGGACGCGGACGGCTGGCTGTACGTCGTCGACCGCAAGAAGGACATGATCAACGCCTCCGGTTTCAAGGTCTGGCCGCGCGAGGTCGAGGACGTGCTCTACACCCACCCCGCGGTCCGCGAGGCGGCCGTGGTCGGCGTCCCCCACCCCTACCGCGGAGAGAGCGTGAAGGCGTACGTCAGCCTGCGTCCCGGCGCCCGCGCCGAGCCGGCCGAACTGTCCGCCTACTGCGCCGAACGCATCGCCGCCTACAAGTACCCCCGCCAGGTGGAGATCCTGCCTGTCCTGCCGAAGACCACCAGTGGCAAGATCCTGCGACGGGAACTGCGCGACCGCGGCTGAAAACAGTCGGATGGTCGTACAGCTGGAATCGGAAGGGAAGGTCGGCGCCATGGCTGCCAGGACCACGGAACCCGAAGGCGCGCACGAGGCCCCGGTACCGCAGCGGCTGCTGGCCGTCGCGACCCGGTTGTTCGCCGAGCGCGGCTATGACCGCACCTCCGTGCAGGAGATCGTCGAGGCGGCCGGGGTCACCAAGGGGGCGCTCTACCACTACTTCGGGTCCAAGGACGACCTGCTGCACGAGGTGTACGCGCGGATGCTGCGCCGCCAGCAGCAGCGGCTCGACGCGGTGGCCGGATCCGACGCACCGGTCGAGGACCGGCTGCGGGCGGCCGCCGCCGACGTGGTGGTCACCACGATCGAGAACCTCGACGATGCGATGATCTTCTTCCGGTCGATGCACCAGCTCAGCCCGGAGAAGTTCAAGCAGGTCCGGGCGGAGCGACGGCGCTACCACGAGCGCTTCCGGGCGCTGATCGAGGAGGGCCAGCGCACCGGCGTGTTCTCCGACGCCACCCCCGCCGACCTGGTGGTGGACTACCACTTCGGGTCCGTGCACCACCTGTCGACCTGGTACCGCGCGGACGGGCCGCTCACGCCGCAGCAGGTCGCCGATCACCTCGCCGACCTGCTGCTGCGCGCACTGCGCCCCTGAGCCCGGCCCAGCGGGAGGGCCGTGCGGCCCCAGGTCCCCACGCTGACCAGGGCGGACGGAGGAGACGAAGGGCGTGTCCCGAAGGGGAGCCGGGCCCGCCCGCCCCGGACCCCAAGCCCTCCGCGCTCCGCCCGGCGCTACATGTACCGCTTCAGCTCGCGCCGGGCCAGCGAGCGCTGGTGGACCTCGTCCGGCCCGTCCGCCAGCCGCAGCGTGCGCGCCGCCGCCCACAGCTCGGCGAGCGGGAAGTCTTGGCTCACCCCGCCCGCGCCGTGCAGCTGCACCGCGTCGTCCAGGATCCGCACCACCGCCCGCGGGGTCGCGATCTTGATGGCCTGGATCTCGGTGTGCGCGCCCCGGTTCCCGACCGTGTCCATCAGCCAGGCCGTCTTCAGCACCAGCAGCCGCAACTGCTCCACCGTCACCCGGGCGTCCGCGATCCAGTTCTGTACGACCCCCTGCGCGGCCAGCGGCTTGCCGAAGGCCGTACGGTCCACGGCGCGCCGGCACATCAGCTCGATGGCCCGCTCCGCCATGCCGATCAGCCGCATGCAGTGGTGGATGCGGCCCGGTCCGAGCCGCGCCTGGGCGATGGCGAAGCCGGTGCCCTCCTCGCCGATGAGGTTCGCCGCCGGGACCCGGGCCCCGTCGAAGACCACCTCGGCGTGCCCGCCGTGGTCGTGGTCCTCGTACCCGTACACCGTCATGGCACGGCGGACCTCGACGCCCGGGGTGTCGCGCGGTACCAGGATCATCGACTGCTGGCGCCGCGGATCGGGGCCCTGCGGGTCGGTCTTGCCCATCACGATGAAGATCTTGCAGTCCGGGTTCATCGCCCCGGAGATGAACCACTTGCGCCCGGTGACGACGTACTCGTCACCCGACCGCTCGATCCGCGTCTCGACGTTGGTCGCGTCCGAGGACGCCACATCCGGCTCGGTCATCGCGAACGCGGAGCGGATCTCCCCGGCCAGCAGGGGCTCCAGCCACTGCTTCTTGTGCTCCTCCGCACCGAACTGCGCGAGCAGCTCCATGTTCCCGGTGTCCGGGGCCGCGCAGTTGGTCGCCATCGGGGCCAGGTGCGGGCTGCGGCCGGTGATCTCGGCGAGCGGGGCGTACTGGAGGTTGGTCAGCCCCGCCCCGTACCCGGTGTCGGGCAGGAAGAGGTTCCACAGGCCCTGGCGGCGTGCCTCGGCCTTCAGTTCACCGAAGACGGCCGGGGTGTCCCAGGGCGAGGCCAGCCGTGCGCGCTGCTCGGCGGCGACGGGCTCCGCCGGGTAGACGTACTCCTCCATGAACGCGAGCAGCCGCTCGCGGAGTTCCTCGGTCCGGGCGTCGAATGCGAAGTCCATGGGTTGCGTGCCTCAGCCTTCGTGGAGTTCCTGGAGGGTGGTCAGACCGTGCTCGATGAAGACCGGGACCAGCTCGCCGATCCGGTCGAAGCCCGCGCCGACGGTCTGCCCGAGCGTGTAGCGGTAGTGGATCCCCTCGAGGATCACCGCGAGCTTGAACCAGGCGAACGCCGTGTACCAGGCGATCGCGCCGGTGTCCCGCCCGGAGCGCGCCGCGTAGCGTTCGACCAGTTCGGCGGGGGCCGGATGCCCCGGAGCCCCGCTGGTGGTGCTGACCGCGGACGCGGTCAGGCCCAGGTCGGAGCTGTACATCACCAGCAGCCCGAGGTCGGTCAGGGGATCGCCCAGCGTAGACATCTCCCAGTCCAGCACCGCCCTGATCGTGTCGTCCGGGCCGCCGATCAGCACGTTGTCCAGCCGGAAGTCCCCGTGCACCACGGTCGGCGCGGGGGAGCGGGGCAGGGTGCGGCCGAGCGTGCCGTGCAGCTCCTCGATCCCGGCGAGCTCGCGCCCCCGGGAAGCCGCGAGCTGCTTGCCCCAGCGGCGCAGCTGCCGGTCCAGGAAGCCCTCGGGCCGGCCGAAGTCGCCCAGGCCGACGGCCTCGGGGTCCACCGCGTGCAGGTCGACCAGCGTGTCCACCAGCCCGAGCACCGCCCGCCGGGTGCGTTCGGGGCCGAGCGCGGCGAGCTGGCCCGCCATGCGGTACGGCACGCCGTCCACGTACTCCATGACGTAGAACGGCGCCCCGAGCACGGACTCGTCCTCGCACAGCAGCACGGGCTCGGGGACCGGTACGGCCGTCCCGTGCAGGGCGGCGATCACCCGGTGCTCGCGCCGCATGTCGTGCGCCGTGTCCAGGACGTGGCCGAGCGGGGGACGGCGCACCACCCAGCGGGCGGACCCGTCGGTGACCTCGTACGTGAGGTTCGACCGGCCCCCTTCGATCAGCCGGCCGCTCAGCGCCCCGGCCACGAGGCCGGGCCGCGCGCTGTCGAGATGGCCGCGCAGCCGTTCCAGATCGAGGCCTCGGGGATCGTCCGGGGCTGGGGTCATGGGTGGGCACCTCCGTAGGGGGCGACGCTGACTGTGTTCGCTCGCAGACATCATGCCGACCAGTCGGTATGTAGTCCAGAGTACGGCGGCGGGATCACCCGCCCCCACGCATCGATCGGGCCGGACAGGCGCCCTCAGGCATGGCAGAGGATCGGCGTCCCGCCGTTCATGACCGTCATGTCCTTCAGCACCGCCAGAATGTCCAGCGCGGCGCCCTCCGGTTCCCCGGCCAGTTCCGCGTACGCCCGGTGCAGGTTCGCCACCAGCCGTTCGCTCTCCCGCCAGGCCGCGAACTCGCCGAGATCGGCCCGGCGGGCCGTCTCCAGCGGGGTCAGCCCCTGTTCCCGCCCCTCCCGGGCCAGCTCGGCCACGTACCGCAGGTAGCGCTCGGTGGCGTCGTAGGCCGAGGCGTCGGTCAGCGGCCCGTGTCCCGGCACGACGGTCTGCGCGTCCAGGGAGCGCAGCAGCTCCAGCGCCCGCAGCGAGCCGGCCAGGGAGCCCATCGCGAGGAAGGGGGTGCCCTCGGCGAAGATTAGGTCCCCGGTGAACACGACCCCCTGCCGGGGCAGCCACACGATCGAGTCGCCGGTCGTGTGCGCGACGCCCGGGTGGATGACCTGCACCTCGGTCCCGCCGACGTGCAGGGTCATCCGGTCGCTGTAGGTGAGGTCGGGCGCGGTGATCTCTATCGCGCCGAAATCGGTCCCGGGCCAGATCATCTCCAGCTGGTGCCCGGCCGCGAGCTGTTCGGTCCGCGCGTTGTCGTGCCCCAGGACCAGCGCCTCGGGCGTGAACACGCCGTTGCCGTAGGTGTGGTCGCCGTGGTGGTGGGTGTTCACGACGGTGCGGGGGAGCGGCACGCCGGCGGCCGTGACCGCCTCGCGCAGGGCCAGGGCCCGCCGCTCGGTGGCGGCGGTGTCGACGAGCAGGGTCCGGCCGCCGTCGCTGACGAAGCCGGCGTTGTTGAGGCACCAGCCGCCGTCCGGCTGGACGTAGGCGTACACCCCCGGTGCGGGCTGGACGAGGTACGGCTTGTCGACGGTCATCTGCGCTCTCCCCGGGTGGCTTTGACGGGCGGTCGGCATCCTGCCAGCCGTCGCGGCGCCGGGGGAGGGCGGGTGTCTTCCTGTCTTCCTGCGTGGACTTCCGGTCAGCGGCCCACCGCGTCAGTGGTCGTCGTAGTGCCCGTCGTGTTCGGCGTGCCGGTGCCCGTCGTGCACGTAGTCCACGTGGTCCCCGTGGGGGACCGCCTCGTGCCCGCAGTCCGCGCCGTGCACGTGGCTGTGGCCGTCGTGCGCGGTGTGCCCGGCGCTCTCGCACTCGTCCCAGTGCCCGGAGTGCTCCCGGTGCAGATGCCCGTCGTGCGCGTAGTCGACGTGGTCGCCGTGCACGACCGACCGGTGCCCGCAGTCGGGGCCGTGGGTGTGGGTGTGCGTGGGGTGTTCCATGTGCTGAGTGGTCATGGGGCCGAGGCTAGTGCGCATCATCCGGGATCGCCCGTTCTGTCCGACTGTGTCCGAGTGGTGTCCGGCGGGCGTCGAGCCGTGCCCGGGCGCCGCCCGGAAGCCGGATCATCGGGTCACCCGCTCAGATGATCACGGCCATCGCGAACACCGCCAGCGCCACCGTGCAGGCCACCGCCGCCAGCGCCGCGCCGGGTGCGAGCCCCGGCGGCCGCCCCGCCGTCAGCGCCCGGATCCGCCGGTGCGCCACCCACAGGAACGCCAGCCAGACCAGCGCGATCACCGCCGCCCCGGCCACCTCCAGCGGCCGCCCGGAACCGCGCAGCGCCTGCCGCAGCGCCAGCACCGCCACCACCGAGGAGGCCAGCGTCGTACGCCGCCACGCGAGCCGGGTCCGTTCGGGCTGCAGTCCCGCGTCGCGCGCCTCGCCGTCCGGGGACGGGCTCACCGGCCCGACGTCCAGCCCAGCGCCACGACCACCACCATCGCCACCGCGACCAGCCCGACCCCCAGGCTCAGCACCACCGGGAACCGCGACAGCGGCAGGTCCCGGCCCCGCCGCATCGCCCGCTCGCACCGCACCCAGTGGTTCACCGCGCGCAGCGCGCACGCGGCCCCCACCGCGAGCAGCGCGAAGGCCATCCCGACCCGCACCCCCCACCGCAGGTCCGGCAGGAACTGGTCGACGGCGAAACCGCCGCCCACCAAGGCCAGCGCGGTCCGGATCCAGGCGAGGAAGGTCCGCTCGTTGGCCAGCGAGAAGCGGTAGTCGGGGGTCTCGCCCTCGTCCTGGAGGCCCTGCGGCGCGAACCAGAGGCGGACGTCTTTGACGAAGTCGATCACAAGGGCAATCTACGGCGGAACTCCCGCAGCCGCCGGTACGCCTCCAGCCCGTCCGGCACCCACGCCCACTGCCCGTCGGCGACGCGCCGGTCCAGCTCCTGCGGCGCGAGGAAGGCGTGCCAGTCCACCTCCGACTCCTGAGGAGCCACCGGCAGCGCGCAGCGCACCTCGTGCACGAAGGACCACCAGGCCCCGCCCGGGCCCTCGTACAGGAACTTGAACAGCGGCACCGGCTGCGGCAGCCCGGTGACCCCGAGCTCCTCCTCGGCCTCGCGCAGCGCGGCCGACGCGTAGTCCTCCCCGGCGCCGAGCACCCCGCCCACGAACATGTCGTAGTACGAGGGGAACACCAGCTTCGACGCCGTGCGCCGGTGCACGAAGATCCGCCCCTGCGCATCCCTGGCCTGCACGAACACGCAGCGGTGGAGCAGGCCCCGCGCGTACACCTCGCCCCGCCGGGCCTGCCCGAGGACCCGGTCGTCGCGGTCCACCACGTCCAGCACTTCGTCAGCGGCACTCACACGGTCCATCCAACCACCGTTGTTGACTGGTTACCGCTCCGTAGCCAAGGATCTGCCCCACCACCGACGGAGGACGGGTATACGCATGACGTACGACGCTGACGTGATCGTGATCGGGGCCGGGCTGTCCGGTCTCGCGGCCACCGCCGAGCTCGTCGACGCGGGCCGCAAGGTGATCCTGCTCGACCAGGAGCCCGAGCAGTCCATCGGCGGCCAGGCCCACTGGTCCTTCGGCGGCCTGTTCCTGGTGGACTCGCCCGAGCAGCGCCGGATGCGGATCAAGGACGACCGGGAGCTCGCCCTCCAGGACTGGCTCGGCACCGCCGGGTTCGACCGCGCGGAGGACGACTGGCCGCGCCGCTGGGCCGAGGCCTACGTCGACTTCGCCGCGGGCGAGAAGCGCCCCTGGCTGCACGCGCAGGGCGTCCGCTTCTTCCCGGTGGTGGGCTGGGCCGAGCGCGGCGGCTACGACGCGGAGGGCCACGGCAACTCCGTCCCCCGCTTCCACATCACCTGGGGCACCGGCCCCGGCCTGGTCGCACCCTTCGAGCGGCGGGTCCGGGCCGGCGTGGCCCGCGGCCTGGTCCAGCTCAGGTTCCGCCACCGGGTGACCGGGCTCTCCCGCACCGCGGGCGCGGTCGACACCGTGACCGGCGAGATCCTCGAGCCCTCCGACGCCGTACGGGGCGCCGCGAGCAGCCGCGGGACCACCGGGGCGTTCTCCCTGCGGGCCCAGGCCGTGATCGTGACCAGCGGTGGCATCGGCGGCAACCACGACCTCGTACGGGAGCAGTGGCCCGCGCGGCTCGGCACCCCGCCCGAGCGGATGCTCTCCGGGGTCCCCGCGCACGTGGACGGCCTGATGCTCGGGATCGCCGAGGGGGCGGGCGCCAGCCACATCAACAAGGACCGCATGTGGCACTACACCGAGGGCATCGAGAACTGGGACCCCATCTGGTCCCGGCACGGCATCCGCATCCTGCCCGGCCCCTCCTCGCTGTGGCTGGACGCCACGGGCCGGCGGCTGCCCGTGCCGCTCTTCCCGGGCTTCGACACCCTCGGCACCCTCGACCACATCATGAAGACCGGCCACGGGCACACCTGGTTCGTCCTCAACCAGCGCATCATCGGCAAGGAGTTCGCCCTCTCCGGCTCCGAGCAGAACCCGGACCTCACCGGCAAGTCGGTCCGCGACGTCATCAACCGTGCCCGGCAGGCCGTCCCCGGTCCGGTCAGGGCCTTCATGGACAACGGCGCCGACTTCGTCGTCGAGCGGGACCTGTCCGCCCTGGTGCGCGGGATGAACGCCGTCACCAAGGAGGAACTGATCGACGAGGCCGAACTGCGCCGCGTGATCACCGCCCGGGACCGGGAGATCGCCAACCCGTTCAGCAAGGACCTCCAGGTGACGGCCATTCACGGGGCCCGCAAGTACCTCGGCGACAAGCTGATCCGCACGGCCGCACCGCACCGGATCCTGGACCCCGGGGCCGGGCCGCTGATCGCCGTACGGCTGTCGATCCTGACCCGCAAGTCCCTGGGCGGCCTGGAGACCGACCTCTCCTCGCGGGTCCTGACGGCCGACGGCGAGCCGCTGCCCGGCGTCTACGCGGCGGGCGAGGCGGCCGGCTTCGGCGGCGGCGGGGTCCACGGCTACCGGGCGCTGGAGGGCACCTTCCTGGGCGGCTGCCTCTTCTCGGGCCGGGCGGCGGGCCGGGCGGCGGCGAAGGCGGTCGGCTGACCTCGAGCCCGTACCCGTACCCGTACCCGTACCCGGACCCGTACGCGGACCCGTACCCACCGGGCCCGGCCCGGCGCCGGGCCCGTACGCCGCCGTGCCCGTACGCCGCCGTGCCCGTCCCCGGGCCGCGTACGCCGAAAGGCCCCGCCCGGGCCTCAGCCCAGTTGCTCGACGATCCGGAACCGCTCCGCCACCACCGGAGTGTCGTCGTCCACCGTGAACCCCGGATCGCCGAGCAGCTCGCGCAGTTCGGGACCGTGCCAGAACGCCTCGTGGGAGGAGCGCCATTCGGCCACGGACGCGTGCCCCTCGCCCTCGGCCGACGCGTGCTCCAGGTCCACCTCGCCCAGCCGCAGCACCCGTACGCCGGTCACCTCCAGGACGGCCACCGGACGCTCCGCGGAATCCAGCAGCACCGCCCGCTGCCCCGCCACGGGCAGCGGCTCGCCCTCCGCCGCGTATCCCGCGAGCAGCCCCGTCGTCGCGGTCTTCGCCCCGCTCAGCACGGCCGCGACCAGCCTGTCGCGCAGCGGCCCCGGGAAGCCCAGCAGGTACGGGGGAAGATCGTCACAGGTGGTCATGGGCCGAGCCTAGGGGATCGCGGCCCAGTCCGCCCCGAACCGGCACAACCACCCCAACGCGCACCACCCCCACAGCAGTTGAAACCCGCCACGCAGTGGACTGGACCTTGACTCGGAGCTGTGCGTACCGCTTTGCTGTCAGTGATCACCGGTTCGCTCACCGGCACGATCCGCACACCACGCGGCCGGACCACCCACGTGCATCATGCACGTTTTCCGGCCACCGCTCACCAGCACCCCTCGTCCGCCCGCGCCCTGGAGGGAAACCCGCGGATGTCCCCGCCTCCGCCGCCCCTCGGCCGCGCCCGCAAGCGGGACGCCCAGCTCTTCGATCCCGCCCTCTGCGACGCCGAACTCGTCGACGTGCGCGCCCAGTTCACCCAGGGTCGCTGGAGCAAGGCCCGCTCCCTGCTCGTCGGCACCGGCGACGACTGGGACCGCCGCGGCCACCGCATCGTCGTCCTCGCCGAAACCCCGGCGGCCACCGCCTGGGCCCGCGAATGGCTGCTCGCCGAACCCGAGAGCGCCGACGCCGCCACCCTCCTCGCCTGCGCCGCCGTCTTCACCGCCCTGCGCCGCAAGGGCACCCCCGCGGCGGCCGAGGAGGCCTGCCGCCGGGCCGCCGCCCTGCTCCCCGCCGACCCCACCCCCTGGCTCGGCCTGCTCCTGCTCTCCCGCGCCTTCGGCACCGAGGAGGAGTTCAGCCGCCACTTCGACCAGGTCCGCGCCCGCCACCGCGAGCACCACCACGCCCACCACCTGATGGTCGCCAGGCTGGCCGAGCGCACCCCCGCCGCCGGCCACGACCCGCTCCACGAGGTCTACGACTTCGCCGCCTGGGCCGCCGAGGAGTCCCCGGCCGACTCCCCCCTCGCGGTGCTCCCCGTCATCGCCCACGCCGAGCGCTACCGGGTGCTCGCCGCCACGCACGGGCACACCTTCGGCAACGCCGCCCAGCACTGGTCCGGCCGGCGCGCCCGCCAGGTGCTGCGTTCCGCCTTCGACTGGTGGCTGGAGTGGGAGCGCGAGGACCACCCCCGCAACCGCGTCGACCTCAACTTCCTCGCCCACGCCAAGCTCTGCGAGGGCCGCCCCGCCGAGGCCGCCGCCCTGTTCCACCGCATCGGCAGCCATGCCACCCCCGCCCCGTGGTCCTACCCGGACCTCGACCCGCACAAGGCCTTCCTCGCCGCGCGCCGCGCCGCGCTCGGCACCGCCTGACCCCGACCGGCCAGACCCGGCCCCCCGGGACCAGGACCACCCCCGATCCCCCCGAAAGGACGGACCCGCCATGCCGACGGGCAGATCCACCACGCTCCAGGACCCCGCCGAGATCCGCACGTACAAGGGCCAGGACCGGGCCCTGCGCGCCGACCGCCTCGGCACCGCCGGCCTGCTGCTCTCCGTACTCGCCGCCAGCGCGCCCCTGATGGTGGTCGCCGGTGTGATGCCCACCACCTTCGGCGTCATGGGCATCGTGGGCCAGCCGCTGCTCTTCGTGATCCTCGGCATCGTCCTCGCCCTCTTCAGCATCGGCTACGCCGAAATGAGCCGGCACGTCCACAACGCCGGCGCCTTCTACGCCTACATCGCCCGCGGACTGGGCCCCACCGCGGGCGCCGGCGCCTCCCTCGTCGCACTGGTCGCCTACAGCGCCATGCAGGTCGGCGTCTACGGCATCCTCGGCTTCGAGATATCCGGCCTCTTCGCCACCTACCTCGAGATCGAACTCGCCTGGTGGATCCCGGCCCTGCTCGCCGTCGCCGCCACCGGCGCCCTCGGCTGGCTGAAGATCGACCTCAACGCCAAGGTGCTCGGCGTCCTGCTCCTCATCGAGTGCGCCCTCGTCGTCGTCTTCGACCTCGCCGCCCTCGGCAAGCCCGGAGCCCAAGGCCTCTCGCTGCACGCCTTCAACCCGGAGACCCTCAGCGGGCCCGGCCTCGGCACCGCCCTGTGCTTCTGCATCGCCGCCTTCGTCGGCTTCGAGCAGTCACCGGTGTACGCCGAGGAGACCAGCAAGCCGCACATCGTCGTCTCCCGGGTGATGTTCCTCGCCGTCGGCTTCGTCGCGCTCTTCTTCGCCCTGAGCGCCTGGGCCCTGACCGTCGCCACCGGCCCCGCCGAGGTCGTCAGGACCTCCGCGGAAGCCGGCCCCGGCCTGCTCTTCCAGCTCACCGAGTCCCGCCTCGGCGCCACCTTCACCGACGTCCTGCACGTCCTCTTCGTGACCGGCATGTTCGCGGCCATGCTCAGCTTCCACAACGTGGTCGCCCGCTACGCCTTCGCGATGGGCCGCGAGGGCCTGCTCCCGGCCGCCTTCGGCCGGACCAGCGCCGGCACCGGCGCCCCCGCCACCGGCTCGCTCCTGCAGACCGGCATCGCCACCCTCGTCGTGATCGCCTTCGCCGTCACCGACGACAAGCCCGCCGGCGACCCCACCGCCCCCGTGCTCCACCTGTTCACCTGGATGGGCAGCGTCGGCGCTCTCGGCGTGACCCTTCTCATGGCCGCCGCCTCCTTCGCGGTCATCGCCTTCTTCGTCCGCCGCGGCACCGCCGGCGCCCAGGTCTGGCGGCTCGTCGCGGCCGGCGCCGCAGGGCTCGCGCTGCTCGCCATCGCCGTCTACACCGTCAAGGACTTCGGCGTCCTGGTCGGCGCCGCGGAGGGCTCCGCCCTCAGCTGGGTCCTGCCGGGCATCATCGGCGCCGCCGTCGTCACCGGCCTGCTCTACGGGGCCTTCCTGCGCCGCAGCCGCCCCGAGGCGCACGCCCGCATCGGCCTGGGCAACGAGGCCTTCCGCCTCGACCAGGCAGCAGAGGCCACCACCAGAGACTGACCCCGGGACCTGGCTTTCCAGCCCTTACGAAGCCCCCGACACCCCTTTCCAAGGTCGTCGGGGGCTTCGATGCGCTGGGCTGATTTTGGCGGCGGACGGACCCCCATGGTCTCCTGGGGCGATCAAAACGACCGAACCACTGCACAGGGGACACCACCCAGCTCCCCTGCGCGGCGGTCCGGGCATGCCTGTCCGACCCCCACGAAGGCGAAGTCATCCATGAGTGACAGCACCTTGACCGAGGCCCCCGCCCCGGCGTCTTCCCGCCACGTCGACGCCGGCGACGAGGGCTACAGCAAGGACCTCAAGTCCCGGCACATCAACATGATCGCCATCGGCGGGGCGATAGGCACCGGCCTGTTCCTCGGCGCCGGCGGCCGCCTCGCCGGAGCCGGGCCCTCCCTGGCGATCGCCTACGCGGTCTGCGGCGTCTTCGCCTTCTTCGTCGTCCGGGCCCTCGGCGAGCTCGTGCTCTACCGCCCCTCCTCCGGCGCCTTCGTCTCGTACGCGCGCGAGTTCATGGGCGAGAAGGGCGCCTACACGGCGGGCTGGCTCTACTTCCTCAACTGGTCCACGACCACGGTGGCCGACATCACCGCCGCGGCGACATACGCCCACTTCTGGTCGCTGTTCACCGACGTCCCCCAGTGGGTCCTGGCCTTCATCGCCCTCGCCGTCGTCCTCACCGCGAACCTGATCTCGGTGAAGTACTTCGGCGAGATGGAGTTCTGGTTCTCCCTGGTCAAGGTCGCCGCCCTGGTCATCTTCCTGATCGTCGGCATCTGGCTCGTGGCCACCAGCCACGAGATCGGCGGCCACACCCCGGGCCTGGCCACCATCACCGACAACGGCGGCATCTTCCCCTCCGGCGTCCTCCCGATGCTCCTGGTGATCCAGGGCGTGGTCTTCGCGTACGCCTCCGTCGAACTGTGCGGCGTCGCCGCCGGCGAGACCGAGAACCCCGAGAAGATCATGCCGAAGGCGATCAACTCGATCATGTGGCGCGTGGGCCTCTTCTACGTCGGCTCCGTGGTGCTGCTCGCCCTGCTGCTCCCGTACACGGCCTACTCGTCCGACCAGAGCCCCTTCGTGACCGTCTTCGACAAGCTCGGCGTCCCCGGCGCCGCGGGCGTCATGAACCTGGTCGTGCTGACCGCGGCCCTCTCCAGCCTGAATTCCGGCCTCTACTCCACCGGCCGCATCCTGCGCTCCATGGCCCTGTCCGGCTCCGCCCCCAAGTTCACCGGCCTCATGAACAAGGGCAAGGTCCCCTACGGCGGGGTCCTGTTCACCGCCGCCTTCGGCGTCGCGGGCGTCGGCCTGAACTACTTCATGGAGGAGGAGGCCTTCGAGATCGTCCTGAACTTCGCCTCGCTCGGCATCCTCGGCACCTGGGCGATGGTCATGATCTGTTCGCTGCACTTCTGGCGCCGCGCGAAGCAGGGCCGCGTCGAGCGTCCCGCCTACCGCCTGCCCTGGGCCCCGTACACCCAGCTGCTGACCCTGGCCTTCCTCCTCACGGTCCTGGTCCTGATGTGGTGCGACGGCGGTGTGGGCCGCACCACGGTCATGTTCGTCCCGGCCATCGCCGCCGCCCTGGTCGGCGGCTGGTTCCTGGTGCGCGGCCGCGTCGCACAACTCGCCGCGGCCCGCGACTGACCCTCCCGCGAAGCGGCGGGGCCCCCACCGGGGCCCCGCCACCGCCCCCCGCGCCCGTGCCGCGGGACGGGGGGCGGCGCGGACAACGAAAAGGACCCCGCCGAAGCGGGGTCCTTCTTTTGTGTCCGAGGGGGGACTTGAACCCCCACGCCCGATAAAGGGCACTAGCACCTCAAGCTAGCGCGTCTGCCATTCCGCCACCCGGACAAGGTGTCTGTCTCGCGTCCCTCGCGGGCCGTTCCGACGTGGAAAACATTACCAAACATTCCGGGGCCCTCGATCACACCCCCCCATGGCCAGGGAGTGCCCTTGGGGAGAACGGTTCCGAGCGGGAGGATGGGGGCAGTCCGGTACCGATCAGTGGGAGGAAGCAGCGTGAGCGAGTCGAGCGCGGGCAGGACCGTCTCCGGCGAGGACGAGGTCGTCGACCTCTGCCGGGACCTCATCCGGATCGACACCAGCAACTACGGGGACCACTCGGGCCCCGGCGAGCGCAAGGCGGCCGAGTGGGTGGCCGAGAAGCTCGCCGAGGTCGGCCTGGAGCCGCAGATCTTCGAATCGCACAAGGGGCGGGCCTCGACCGTGGCGCGCATCGAGGGGGAGGACCCCTCGCGGCCCGCGCTGCTGATCCACGGGCACACCGACGTGGTCCCGGCCAACGCGGCCGACTGGACCTTCGACCCCTTCGCGGGGGAGATCGCCGACGGCTGCGTGTGGGGCCGCGGCGCCGTCGACATGAAGGACATGGACGCGATGACGCTGGCCGTCGTACGCGATCGCATGCGCAGCGGCCGCAAGCCCCCGCGTGACATCGTGCTCGCCTTCCTCGCCGACGAGGAGGCCGGCGGCGTGTACGGGGCACGGCACCTCGTCGACAAGCACCCGGGCCTCTTCGAGGGCGTCACCGAGGCGATCGGCGAGGTCGGCGGCTTCTCCTTCACGGTGAACGAGAACCTGCGCCTCTACCTCGTGGAGACCGCCCAGAAGGGCATGCACTGGATGCGGCTCACGGTGGAGGGCACCGCGGGCCACGGCTCCATGACCAACAACGACAACGCGATCACGGAGCTGTGCGAGGCCGTGGGCCGGCTCGGGCGCCACCAGTGGCCGGTGCGCGTGACCAAGACCGTACGCAGCTTCCTGGACGAGCTCTCGGACGCCCTCGGGACCCCCCTGGACCCGGACAACATGGACGCCACGCTCGCCAAGCTCGGCGGCATCGCCAAGATGGTCGGCGCGACGCTGCGCAACTCCGCCGCCCCGACCATGCTCGGCGCCGGCTACAAGGTCAACGTCATTCCCGGCCAGGCCACGGCCCACGTCGACGGCCGCTTCCTGCCGGGCTACGAGGACGAGTTCTTCGCCGACCTCGACCGCATCCTCGGCCCCCGGGTCAAGCGGGAGGACGTGCACGGGGACAAGGCTCTGGAGACCGACTTCGACGGTCGGCTGGTCGACGCGATGCAGGGCGCCCTGAAGGCCGAGGACCCGATCGCGCGGGCCGTCCCGTACATGCTCTCGGGCGGTACGGACGCCAAGTCCTTCGACGACCTCGGCATCCGCTGCTTCGGCTTCGCGCCGCTGCAGCTGCCGCCGGAGCTGGACTTCGCCGGGATGTTCCACGGCGTCGACGAGCGGGTGCCGGTCGACGGACTGAAGTTCGGCGTCCGCGTCCTCGACCGATTCATCGACAACGCCTGAGGGGGACAACGCCCGAGAATCGCAGAAGTGTGCGCAGACCACTGGGAAGAGTGAATGCGCTCATACGCTCGTAGCCCTGGTGATCCCTCCTCGTTACAGGTGGTGCGGTCCGCGGCTGGGACCGCAATTGCCTACTAGGAGGAACAATGATCAAGAAGGTTGTCGCCGCTGCGGCTGCCACCGGTGGCCTGGTTCTCGCGGGTGCGGGTCTGGCTGTCGCCGACGCGGGCGCCCAGGGTGCGGCCATCGGCTCCCCCGGTGTGCTGTCCGGCAACGTCGTCCAGGTCCCGGTTCACATCCCCGTGAACGTCTGCGGCAACACGGTCAACGTGATCGGCCTGCTGAACCCGGCCTTCGGCAACACCTGCGTCAACGCCTGACGCGTCTGAAGTCTTCGGCCCCGGAGCGCATTCCAGCGCTCCGGGGCTACCGGGCTTTCCGGCCCGGATTCTCACGTTCGGTGCTCCAGGCAGGGGAGCCTGGACCTAAACATCATGGGGACGAGTACAGATGCGACGACCGGTACAGGCCACCAGGAAGACCCTGATCACCATGGCTGCCGCGGGAGGTGTCCTGGCGCTGGGCGGGGGGTACGCACATGCGGACTCCGGCGCCTCGGGGAAGGCCGCCAACTCTCCCGGACTGCTGTCCGGGAACAACGTGCAGGCACCCGTGGACGCGCCCGTGAACGCCTGCGGCATCACGGTCACGGTGGTGGGAGCCCTCAACCCGGCCTTCGGGAACCACTGCGCCAACGGTTCGGACCACGGCGGCAGGCCCGGCCGCCCGGACCGGCCCGACACGCCTGACACGCCTGACCACCCGGGCAACCCCGGCAATCCGGGTAACCCTGGCAACCATGGCAACCCGGGTAATCCTGACTACCCGGGCCACCCTGATCACCCGGGCCACCCTGAGCACCCTGACCACCCGGGCGGACCCGGGCACCCGGCGCCCCCCGGACACCCGGGGAACGGCGGCGACGAGCCGTGCGACGACCACCCCGAGACGCCGGGCCCGGGCAAGCCGGGCACGGAGAACCCCGGCAACGGCAAGCCCGAGCAGGAAAAGCCGGGCAACCCCGTCACGATCACCGGCACGCCCGTCACGCCGATCACGCACCCCGCTCCGGAGGCCGGTGTTCCGGGCTCGCCGCCCGTCCTCGCCGCCACCGGCTCCGGTGACGTCCTCGCGGCTGCGCTTCCGCTCGCCGGCGGTCTGCTGCTGGGCGGCGCCGTGCTCTACCGGCGCGCCCGCAACGCCGCCTGACGGTCCCTCACGACGCGGGCCCCATGCCCGGGGCCCGCGTCACCAGGTCGCGCGGACCTGGCGGATGATCCGGCGGCGCAGTCGCACGCGGCGGCTGCCGTCCCGGTGCAGGGTCAGGCGGTCGAGTTCCCAGTTCCCGTACTCGGCATGATCGGTCAGCAGGCGGGTCGCCTCCTTGCGGGGAACCCCGCGGGGCACGTACACGTCGACAAATTCGTATTCCGGCATCGCATCTATTGTGCGGGCAGAGCCCTGCTACGGATAGCGTCTCCTCTATGTCTGATGCCGCTCTGCCCACTGTTGCCGAGGTACGCGCCGCCGCCGAGGCGGTCAAGGAAGCGCTCGACCGGCACCTCGCCGCGGTCGAGCGCCGGACCGGGGACGAGGACCCCGCCGTCTACGCCGCGTTCAACGAACTCGCCGCCGCTGCCGAGGAGTACGACGAACTGCTCTACGACCGCTACGACGAGGTCACCCCCTTCGAGATCCCCACCCCCGAGGACGGCGTCCCGTACACCGGTCCCGCCGAGCCCGCCGCCTTCAGCGTGCTCATCCGCCGCGACTACGCCGTGGTCGAGCCGCAGCGGCTGATCGCCCAGGCCGAGCGGGTCGCCGCGCACGACCGGGAGGCCGAACGCGTCCACGACGGCGGCACCGCGGGGGCGCTGGGCGTCCTGTTCGGGGAGTACGAGCCCGACGAGATCGCCTCCCGCTACAAGGACTTCGGGCTGGAGGAGGGCGACTCCACGCTGTGGATCGCGGCCTCGGAGGACATGGCGGAGCCGGGGGACTGGCTCAACTCGCCCTTCGGGCACACCGATCCGGAGGACGTCATGCACCGGTTCGACGTCAGCTCCGTCTTCGACGAGGAGACCGACGAGTTCGGCGAGGACGCCGACGCGGACGAGGTCGCGGACGAGACCGCACGGCCGGGGCTGACCCCGGCCTGAGCGGCGCCCGGGCCGCGCTCGAGCCGGAACGGAAGCGGCCCCCGCACCGCGGGGGCCGCTTCCGTCTACTCCGGCTGTCCGTCGGCCGCCGTCAGGGCGGTCAGCAGCCCGGTCAGCCGGGTCGTACGCGGCTTCGGCAGCACCTCGGCGACCGCGTGTGGCAGGGCCTGGTCCACGCCGTGCACCACGGACAGGTGCCGCTCCGCCCGCCCGAACGCCGTATACACCCAGTCCCGGGAAAGGGCCTGCGCCGCGTCCCCCGGCAGGACGACGACCACCGCCGGCCAGCGCGCGCCCACCGCCTGGTGCGCGGTCACCGCCCACCCGTGCCGGACCTGGGCCTCCACCAGCTCCTTCGGTACGACGACCGGCGCGCCCGCGCGCTCCAGGTGCAGCCCCTGCGCGTCGGCCGACACCACCCGGGCCGGCAGGGCCCGCCCGGGGGAGGGCACGTGGACCACCCGGTCGCCGGGATCGAAGCCGCCGAACCGGCCCGGGCCGGGATTCAGCCGCTCCTTGAGGGCCGCGTTCAGCGCACGGGTGCCCGCCGAGCCGCCGTGGCCCGGGGTGATCACCTGCACGCTGTCCGCCGGGATCCCGAAGGCCCGCGGTACCGACTCGGCCACCAGCTGTACGGCCCGGTGCACGGCCTCCCCGGCGTCGCGCACCGGGACGATGACGACCTCCTTGCCGGGTGCGTCGACCTGGTTCAGCTCGCCGATGCCGACCCCGGAGACCAGCTCGCCGAGGGGGCCGGGGTCCGGGACGCGGGAGACCACCTGGGGGCAGGTACGGGCGGCCAGCAGATCGGCGAACACCCGCCCGGCCCCGGCGGAACCGAGCACCGAGGGGTCCCCGGAGAGCACCAGGCGGGCTCCGTCGGGGACGGACTCCACCAGTGCGGCCGCGGTCTCCACGTCCAGCTGCGGTGCGTCCAGCACCACCAGCAGGTCCAGCGCGAACTGCCCGTCGGCGTCCCGCCCCGGGCCCTCCGCCCCGGCCAGCAGCCCGGCGACGGTGACCCCCTCGGCCGGGGGGACGTGCGCGGCCAGGCAGGTGCGCAGGCCGAGTCCGCGGGCGGCGGCCAGCAGGGCGAGCGGTTCCGCGCGGGAGGCCTCACCGCCGGTGTGGGTGACCAGACCGTGGCCCGCGACGGCGCGGATCAGCTCCGCGCCGGGGCCGGCGGCGGCCTTGTCCCAGTCCGCCGGGGCGTCGAAGGTGCTGGCGATCCGGGCCAGTCCGTCGGCCAGGCTCTCCTCGGCCATCGCCGCGCCTTCCAGGCCCACCAGCACCCGTACCGGCTGCTCGGCGTCCTGCGCGTCCTGTGCGACCGGCGGCCCGAGCGGCTCGTGGAAGACCAGGACCGAGCCCTCGGCGATGGCCGCCTCGAGGGCCGCGTCGGGATCCGGCACGCCGTACTGCGCCAGCGCCGACCGCAGGACCGGGGCCTCCAGCGCGGTGTGGCCCTTGAGCCCGGCCTGGACCAGCAGCCAGCCGACCAGGGCGGCGGTGCGGCGCTCGTCGCCGGGCCCGGCCTCGGGGCCGAGCAGGGCGCGGGCGAAGCCGTCCGCCTGCGTCGGGCGCACGGCCGGTACCGCCAGCAGCAGCCAGGGGTTCTCCGCGAGCCGGTCGGCGGCGCCGTCGCCGAGCGCCGCTGCGGCCGGGGCGGCCAGGGCCTCGGGGGCGCCGCCCCGGGCCAGGACGGCCCGTACGCCGTCGACGGTGTCCGCGGCCGGGGCGGCGGCCGGAGCCTGCGTCGTCCTGCGCGGCGGCGGCGCAGGAGCGGGGGCGGCCTTGCGCGGCGCGGCCGGGGCCTCGTCGAAGTACGCGGACGGGGGCTTGGTCCCGCTCTCCACGGCCCGTACGGCGGCCAGCAGGTCGGCGGCCTTGCCGCTGAGCTTGGCGCCGGCCTCGACCGGTCCTTCCCGCTCGGCCTTCCGGCGGGCGATCCGCTCCCGTTCGATCTTCTGCGCGGCCAGCTCGGCCTGGGCCTCGCTCAGCCCGGGTGCGACCGCCGCTTCGCCGCCGGCGGGCCCGGCAGCGCCGGCGGCCCCCGCCCCGGTTTCCCCGTCCGCTGCCTCCCCGTCCGGCGCTTCCTCGTCCAACGCTTCCTCGTCCCGGGCTTCGCCGTCCCGGGCTTCGCCGTCCGGGACCTCGCCGTCCGGGACCTCGACATCCCCGGCTTCGCCGTGTGCCGCGGCCTGCGGCTCCGGACCCGGCGCGGTCCCGGCCGGGGCGGCGGCGCCCGTGGCGTCGGGCTCCGCGGGGTACGGGGCGTCCCCGTCGGCGGGTGCCTGCCCGGCCGGGTCCTCCACGGCAGCGGGCCGGACGGCCGTCGCCTCCGTTTCCTCCGCGGCAGCGGGTTCGGCCGAGCGGTCGGTGCTCACAGCGTGCTCCAGTCCTGATCGGGGTAGCGGTGCACGGGAGCCGACACATCGTCCAGCGCCCGGCAGATCTCCTCGGGAAGACTAAGGGCCTCCACTGACAGGGCCTCCGCGAGCTGCGCCGACGTCCGCGCGCCGACGATGGGCGCGACCACCCCGGGCCGGTCGCGGATCCACGCCAGGGCCACCTGGAGGGGGGTCACCGCCAGCCCCTGGGCCGCCGTCACCACCGCGTCCACGATCCGGCCCGCGGCCTCGTCCAGGTACGGGTCCACCAGGGCGGCCAGCGACTCCGAGGCGCCCCGCGAGTCCGCCGGGGTACCGGCCCGGTACTTGGCCGTCAGGACCCCGCGTCCCAGCGGGGACGAGGGCAGGAGGCCGACGCCCAGGTCCAGGGCGGCCGGCAGCACCTCGCGTTCGACGCCCCGCTGGAGCAGCGAGTACTCCATCTGGGTCGAGGCCAGCCGCGTCCTCACCCCCGGCGCCGCGAGCTGCCAGGTCGCCGCCTTCGCCAACTGCCAGCCGCAGAAGCCGGCCACGCCGGCGTACCGGGCGCGCCCGCTGCTCACGGCCAGGTCCAGTGCCTGCAGGGTCTCCTCCAGCGGGGTCACCGGATCGAAGGCGTGCAGCTGCCAGAGATCGACGTGATCGGTGCCCAGCCGCTCCAGGGAGGCGTCCAGCGCGGCCAGCAGGTGCCCGCGCGAGCCGTCGAACCGCCGGTCCGGGTCGGGCACGCTGCCCGCCTTGGTCGCGATCACCAGGTCCCGGCGCGGGACGAGCCCGGCCAGCAGCCGGCCGAGGAGGTACTCGGCCTCGCCGCCCCCGTACACGTCGGCCGTGTCGACGAGGGTGCCGCCCGCCTCCCAGAACGTCTTCACCTGCTCGGCGGCGGCTTCCTCGCCGGTGTCGCGGCCCCAGGTGAGGGTGCCGAGGCCGATCCGGGATACGCGCAGTCCGGTGCGGCCGAGATGCCTCTGCTCCATGAGCGCTGAGACTACTGGGGCACTGCCGCAAGGGCTCCGGGCGCGCTAGAGTCCCGGCACACGCACGTTACTGATCGGTACATTCGGTAAGGGGACGACACATGCGGCTCGGCATCAATCTCGGCTACTGGGGTGCGGGCATGGACGCCGACAACCTCGCCGTCGCACAGGAGGCCGACCGCCTCGGCTACGACGTCTGCTGGGCGGCCGAGGCCTACGGCTCCGATGCCCCGACCGTGCTCGCCTGGGTCGCCGCCCAGACCGAGCGGATCGACGTCGGTTCGGCGATCCTCCAGATCCCGGCCCGTCAGCCCGCCATGACGGCCATGACCGCCGCCACCCTGGACTCCCTCACCAAGGGCCGCTTCCGGCTCGGCCTCGGCGTCTCCGGCCCGCAGGTCTCCGAGGGCTGGTACGGCGTCACGTTCGACAAGCCGCTCGCACGCACCCGGGAGTACGTGGAGATCGTCCGCAAGGCGATGAGCCGTGAGCGGCTCTCGTACGAGGGCGAGCACTGGACCCTGCCGCTCCCGGGAGGCCCGGGCAAGCCGCTCAAGCTGACGGTGCACCCCGAGCGCGAGCACATCCCCCTCTACATCGCCGCGATCGGCCCCAAGAACCTCGAGCAGACCGGCGAGATCGCCGACGGCGCCCTGCTGATCTTCCCGGCCGCCGAGCACCTCGAGGCCACTGCCCTCACCCACATCCGGGCGGGCCGCGAGAAGGCCGGGCTGACCATGGACGGCTTCGACGTCTGCCCGACCGTGCCGCTGGCCCTCGGAGAGGACGTGACCGCGCTCGCCGACATGTTCCGCCCGTACACCGCCCTCTACGTGGGCGGCATGGGCAGCCGCAAGCAGAACTTCTACAACCAGCTCGCCCAGCGCATGGGGTACGAGAAGGAAGCCGCCGAGATCCAGGAGAAGTACCTGGGCGGTGACAAGACCGGCGCGGCCCAGGCCGTCCCGCACTCCCTGATCGACTCGACCACCCTGCTGGGCCCGGTCGAGCGGATCGCGGACGGGATGCGGGCCTACGCGGAGGCCGGGGTCACGACCCTCACGCTGGCCCCGGCCGGCTTCACCCTGGACGAGCGGATCGCCGCCCTGCGGGCCGGCACCGAGGCCATGGAGCGTGCGGGCCTGGCCTGACCGGCGCGGCGGCGACGGGTCCTGCGGCCGTGGTGGGGGCTCGGGGGTCTTCCCCGCCACGGCCGACACAGGCAACAACGCGCGGGGCGCCCGCCGGGTTACGCGCCGGCGCCCATCCGCCGGTTTCGTTCATTCGGGCGAGCGCCGCGGTCCTTCGGTTGCCGCCCCCGGCGACCGGCGTTTGACTCGTTGCATGCTCTCTGCCCGCAGCCTGTTCCAGGAGATCGTCGACAACGACGACTCCTTCCAGCTGTTCTGCTCGATCGCCGCCAGCGGGGAGACCCAGGGCGGCTGGGAGAACGCCCGCATCGCAGCCCTGGTGCCGGACGGCATGCGCGACCTCGCACCCAAGATCACCCGGCACGGCGCGGACGAGGACAAGCACGGGCGGATCTTCCACGCCCTGCTCCGCAAGCGCGGCCTGCCGCCCGTCCCGGTGCCACCCGAGACCGACTACACGATGCTGCTGGAGCGGCGGGGCATCGGCCTCGCGCACGACAAGCTGCGCCGCGAGGAGCCGCTGACCGAGCGCGACATCGTCGTCTACCTCTCGCACAGCCGGGTCACCGAACAGCGGGCCGCCGACCAGATGGACATGCTGGTCCGGCACTTCGGCGACCACCCCGAGGTCGGCAGGGCCATCCGCATGATCAGCCACGACGAGGACAACCACCTCGCCTACTGCCACGAGGAGTTGCTGCGCCTGGCCCGTGAGGGACACGGCCGCACCATCCAGCGGGTGCTGCGCCAGAGCGCGCTCGCCGAGATCGGCATCTACCGGGACGTGAGCCTCGCCGTCATGGCGCACATGGGGCGGCTGCTGCGCTGGCCCCGGCCCAAGGCGGCCGCGCTCGCCGCCGGGATCCGCGGGATGTACGCGTACGAGCGGTTCAGCGGCTGGCACCGGATGGTGGAGCTGCGCCAGCCCGAGCGGCGCAACGCCCTGGGCGGGGCGCCGGTCACCTCGCCGGAGTTCGCGTAGAGCCGGACCCCGAGCCCCGCGCCCCTCGGGCCCCCGGGCCCCCCGCGCCCCTCGGGCCCCTCGGGCCGGCTAGAGCCAGCCCCGCCGCTTGAACATCCGGTGCAGGCCGAGGCAGGCCCCGGCCATCACCAGAACCACGCCCGGATACCCCAGCCCCCACCCCAGCTCGGGCATGTGGTCGAAGTTCATCCCGTAGATCCCCGCCACCATCGTGGGGACGGCCGCCATCGCCGCCCATGCCGAGATCTTGCGCATGTCGTCGTTCTGCCGCACGCCCATCTGCGCCAGGTGCGCGGCGAGCGCGTCCGACAGCAGCCGGTCCAGGCCCTCCACGTACTCGTTCGCCTTGGTCAGGTGGTCGGCCACGTCGCGGAAGAACGGCTGGGCGTGCTCGTGGACGAAGGGCACCCTCCCGAAGGCGAGCCGGTCCATGGGCTGGAGCAGCGGGCTCGTCGCCCGGCGGAACTCCAGCACCTGCCGTTTGAAGGCGTAGATGCGCGAGGCGGTGTTCTTGGTGTCCGAGGCGTTCGGGGCGAAGACGTCGGCCTCCAACTCCTCCAGGTCGGCCTGGAGCTCGGCCGCCACGTCGATGTAGTGGTCCACCACCGCGTCGGAGACCGCGTACAGCACGGCGGTGGGGCCGTGCTTCAGGACGTCCGGCTCGTGCTCCAGCCGCCGCCGTACGGCGGCCAGCGCGGCCCCCTCGCCGTGCCGGACCGTGACCACGAACGAGTCACCGATGAAGACCATCAGCTCGCCCGCCGTCACGATGTCCGTGTGGTCGTCGTAGAGCACCGGCTTGAGGACGACGAACAGCGAGTCGTCGTAGACCTCCAGCTTCGGGCGCTGGTGCGCGGTCAGGGCGTCCTCCACCGCCAGCGGGTGCAGGCCGAACTCGGTCCGCACGTGCTCGAATTCCTTCTCGGTCGGCTCGTACATGCCGACCCAGAGGAAGGCGTCCCCCGTGGCGCGCGCCTCGTCCAGGGCGTCCGAGAAGTCCGCGGGGCCCTCGGTGCGGCGGCCGTTCCGGTAAATCGCGCAGTCCACTATCACGCGCCGTATTCTCCCCCGCCCCCGCCCGGCCCGCACGCCACCGGCAGCGCTTAGGCTGGCGGCATGGCCACGCTGATCCTCGTACGACACGGGCGGTCCACCGCCAACACCGCTGGGCTGCTCGCCGGATGGACCCCGGGAGTGGCCCTCGACGAGCGCGGCGCCGAGCAGGCCGCCGCACTGCCCGGGAGACTGGCGGGCGTGCCGCTCGCCGCCGTCGTCACCAGCCCGCTGCAACGCTGCCGGGAGACCCTCGCCCCGCTGCTGGCCGCCCGCCCGGAGCTGGAACTGCACACCGACGAGCGGATCGGCGAGTGCCACTACGGCGACTGGTCGGGCCGCAAACTCTCCGAACTGGCCGACGAGCCCCTGATGAAGGTCGTCCAGCAGCATCCCTCGGCGGCCGCCTTCCCCGGCGGCGAGTCCCTGCGCACCATGCAGGCGCGCGCCGTGGACGCGGTACGGGACTGGAACGCGCGCGTCGAGCAGGAGCACGGCGCCGACGCCGTCTTCCTGATGTGCTCCCACGGCGACATCATCAAGTCCCTCGTCGCGGACGCCCTGGGCATGCACCTCGACCTCTTCCAGCGCATCCACGTCGACCCGTGCTCCGTGACCGCCGTCCGCTACACCCCGACCCGGCCGTTCGTGTTCCGGGTCGGTGACACCGGGGACCTGGGCGCGCTCGTGCCGCGCGCGACCACACCGGACAAAGCCGTGGAAGACGGCGGGAACGCCGTCGTGGGAGGCGGTGCGGGCGCGGTGTGATCGAACGGCGCAGTAGGGTGGACTGGCCCCGTAAATGAGCGCTGCCGCCGAGACTTGGAGACAGGACGTGCCCCGTCAGGTGTTCCTCTACGACCCGCCGGACCGCTTCGTGGCCGGCACGGTCGGTCTGCCGGGGCGCCGTACGTTCTTCCTGCAGGCCTCCGCCGGCCCACGCGTCACCAGCGTCTCCCTGGAGAAGACCCAGGTCGCGGCGCTGGCCGAGCGGATGGACGAGCTGCTGGACGAGGTCGTACGGCGCACGGGGGGCAACGCCCCGGTTCCGGCCGTCGCCCCCGCCGAGGCGGCCGACACCGCGCCGCTGGACGTCCCCGTCGACGAGGAGTTCCGCGTCGGCACCATGGCCCTGGCCTGGGACGGCGAGGAACAGCGCATGATCGTCGAGGCGCAGGCCCTGGTCGAACTCGACGCCGACTCGGACGAGGATCTCGCCGAGGCGGAGGAGCGGCTGCTCCAGGACGAGGAGAACGGCCCGCCCATGCTCCGGGTCCGCCTCACCGGCGCCCAGGCCCGGGCCTTCGCCAAGCGGGCCCTGGACGTGGTCAACGCGGGCCGGCCGCCGTGCCCGCTGTGCAGTCTGCCGCTGGACCCGGAGGGGCACGTCTGCCCCCGCCAGAACGGCTACCGGCGCCAGGTGTGACCGTCATGGGGGAGCGGGAGAAGTACGAGGAACTGCTCACCAAGGGTGAGCTGACCGTCGTCGGCCGGATCCGCGAGGCGTCCAACGCCGTGCTGCTGTGCAAGGTCGCGTACGGGGGCGAGAGCGCCGACTGCGTGTACAAGCCGGTGAAGGGCGAGCGCCCCCTGTGGGACTTCCCCGACGGGAACCTCGCCCAGCGCGAGGTCGCCTCCTACCTGGTCTCCGAAGCCACCGGCTGGGGCCTGGTGCCCACCACCGTGCTGCGCGACGGACCGTACGGCGAGGGCATGGTCCAGCGGTGGATCGAGATCCCCGGGGGCGAGGCCCCCGGCGCCGAGCTCCTCGCGCTGGTCGAGGGCGAGGAGGCGGGGGACGGCTGGAAGCCCGTCGCCTTCGCCGACGTGGGCGAGGGCCGCACCGCCCTGCTCGTGCACGCCGACGACCCCCGGCTGCGCCGCCTCGCCGTCCTCGACGCCGTGATCAACAACGGCGACCGCAAGGGCGGCCACCTGCTGCCCGCCCCCGACGGACGCCTCTACGGGATCGACCACGGCGTGACCTTCCACGCGGACGACAAACTGCGCACCCTCCTGTGGGGGTGGGCCGGGGAGCCGCTGACGGACGAGGCGCGCGCGGTACTGGCCGCACTGGCCGCCGAGCTGGCCGAGGGGGCCCCGCTCGCCACCCGCCTGGCGGAACTGATCACGGCCGTCGAGCTGGCCGCCGTACGGGAGCGGGTGGCGCAGCTGCTGCGCACCGGGACGCATCCCGAACCGTCCGGGCAGTGGCCGTCGATCCCGTGGCCGCCGGTCTGAACCGGCCACCGCGGACACGCACAGTTCCGGCCAGACCGCAAGGGTGCCGATCAAGACAACCATGCAGGTCCGGTTCGTTCCAGGAACATCCGTCCGGTTAGTCTCGAGACATGCATGCCTGGCCCGCTTCTGAGGTCCCCGCCCTTCCTGGCAAGGGCCGCGACCTCGAGATCCACGACTCCGCGACCCAGGGGACGATCACCCTCGCCCCCGGTCCCGTCGCCCGCATCTACGTCTGCGGCATCACCCCGTACGACGCGACCCACATCGGTCACGCGGCGACCTACAACGCGTTCGACCTCGTGCAGCGCGTGTGGCTCGACACCAAGCGGCAGGTCCACTACGTCCAGAACGTCACGGACGTGGACGATCCGCTCCTGGAGCGGGCGCTGCGCGACGGCCACGACTGGACGGAGCTCGCCGAACGCGAGACCGCCCTGTTCCGCGAGGACATGACCGCCCTGCGCATGCTGCCGCCGCAGCACTACATCGGCGCCGTCGAGGCCATACCCGGCATCGTGCCGCTGGTCGAGCGGCTGCGGGACGCGGGCGCGGCGTACGAGCTGGAGGGCGACGTCTACTTCTCGGTGGAGTCCGACCCGCACTTCGGGCAGGTCTCGAACCTCGACGCCGAGGCGATGCGGCTGCTCTCGGCCGAGCGGGGCGGAGACCCGGACCGCCCGGGCAAGAAGAACCCGCTGGACCCGATGCTGTGGATGGCCGCGCGTCCGGGCGAGCCGAGCTGGGACGGCGGCTCCCTCGGCCGCGGCCGGCCGGGCTGGCACATCGAATGCGTGGCGATCGCCCTGGACCACCTGGGCATGGGCTTCGACATCCAGGGCGGCGGGTCCGACCTGGCCTTCCCGCACCACGAGATGGGCGCCTCGCACGCACAGGCCCTGACGGGCGAGTTCCCGATGGCCAAGGCGTACGTCCACGCCGGCATGGTCGCCCTGAACGGCGAGAAGATGTCGAAGTCGAAGGGCAACCTCGTCTTCGTGTCCGCGCTGCGGCGGGCCGGGGTCGATCCGGCGGCCATCCGCCTGGCGCTGCTGTCGCACCACTACCGGGACGACTGGGAGTGGACCGACGAGGTCCTCGCCGAGGCCGTGGCCCGGCTGGAGCGGTGGCGTGCGGCGGTGTCCCGGCCGGACGGGCTTCCCGCGGACGCCCTGGTCGAGGAGGTCCGCGAGGCCCTCGCCCGCGACCTGGACGCGCCTGCCGCGTTGGCGGCCGTGGACCGCTGGGTCGAGCGGCAGCTCGTCTCCGACGAGGCGGACGAAGCGGCCCCGGGCCTGGTCTCCCGGACGGTGGACGCCCTCCTGGGCGTGGCCCTGTAGCCACCCGCGGACCGTGCACATCCGTGGGCAGGCCACCGTGGCCCTGACCCCGGGCGAGGTGCACTCCGTCCAGGTCGTGCCCGCCGACCCGCCGGCCGTACCGGAGGCCGTCGCG
>NZ_JBEZLA010000053.1:0-55810 GCF_040651925.1 Streptomyces sp. NPDC048349
GCCAATCTCCCCGAGCCATCAAGGGCAATCAACTGATAGCCACACCCGGCACCCCTGGGTGACAGAACCCTACGAATGGCTCGGCCGTCCCGCAGAAGAACCTAAGGCGTGTCCGCAAAGTCATGGGAGCCAGAGCCGTAGGCAGGCGATGGTGACCAGGGCCTGAAAGTGGCGGGCTCGTTTGTCGTAACGGGTGGCGAGGGCCTTGTTCTGCTTGAGCCGGTTGAAGCAGCGTTCGACGACATTGCGCCGCCGGTAGGCGGCCCGGTCGAGCCGGCACCGGCTCTCGCCTCTGCGGATACGTCCGTTGATCTGGTCGATCCGCTCCGGGATCGTGGCGGCGATCCCGCGCCGGCGCAGGTAGGAGCGGATCTTCAGGGACGAATAGCCCTTGTCCGCGACGACCCGTTCAGGACGCGTCCGGGGCCGGCCGGGCCCGGACCGCTGGATGCGGATGCGGGCCATGACGGCTTCGAGCTGGGTGCAGTCGTTGACGTTCCCGCCGGTCAGGGTGAAGGCGAGTGGCAGGCCGCGGCCGTCGCACGCCAGGTGGATCTTTGTGGTCAGCCCGCCGCGGGAGCGGCCGATCGCCTCGCCCGGCCAGGGCCCCCTTTTCGGGCCCCGGCAGCGTGCTGATGGGCCCGCACGGTGGTGGAGTCGTGGGCAAGGGCCACGTACTTGCCCTGCACACCGAGCAGCACCTGGGAGTCTTCACCGAGCCCTCAGCCCCGTACCCGCACCTGCTGCTCACCACACCGCCGGTCCTGCCGTACCGCTTCGCCTACGACCGGGCCACGCTACGCCCCGTGCAGGTCATCAGTGCCGATCTCACCGCAACCCGGCTCACCTACGCCATCCGCCTCCTCTCCGCCGCGGGCCGGGCCACCTCCGTGCCCCGCCTTGAAGAGCTCGCCGGGCATCCGCAGCACCAAGTGCGCTGGGAGGCCATCCGCGCCCTGTTCCGCATCGACCGCCAAGCGGGCACCATCCGTCTGCGGGAGGCTGCCGCACGTGATCCGCACCCGGAGATCAGGGCCACCGCGGCCGCCGCCCTCGGCATTCCCCCGGTACCCGCCCCCCGGCCGGTGTGGACCGTCTGAGAGGACCCCCTTCTGTGGCCTACACCCTCGCCGTCGACCGGCAGCCGAGTATCGGCCTGGCCGACTACCTTGACCACATCCAAGCGACCGTCGACCCGGCCGACACCGACTCCGTCCTCGGCTCGGCCGACGCCCTGCACGCACTGAGCAGCGACCCAGACCTGCTGGTGGACCACCTGAACCGAGAGCTCGCCGATCTTGCCTCCTGGCAGAACGGCAACCCGTACATGGGGCCGGCGCTGCTCCTGGGACGCGGCAACAGCTTCATCGTGAGGGCGAACATCTGGCTTCCGCCCACTGGCATGAACCCGCAGCAGGAGCAGTCGCTCCACTCCTACGAGCTGCCGCACGACCATCCTTTCTCGTTCCTCACCGTCGGCCATTTAGGCCCCGGCTACGAGACCACCATCTGGGAGTACGACCCCCACCAGGTCACCGGGCACCCCGGCGAGCAAGTCGAACTCCGGCTGCTCGAACACACCGAGCTCCCGCCGGGCAAGGTCATGTTCTACCGGGCCAGCCGCGACATCCACACCCAGCACCACCCGCCTGCCCTCTGCGTCTCCCTCAACCTCCTCATCCACCACCGCGACAAGCCCCACACAGAGCAGCGGTTCTTCGACACCGACCGCCAGCGCCTCACCCGCAGCACGCCGAGCCCCGCAGCCACCAGATCCTGTGCGACCTCGCCGGCCACCTCAGCGATCAGCGCACCGCCCCGCTCCTCGAACACCTCAGCACCACCCACCCCGCCCCCGCCGTCCGAGCCCGTGCCCTGGACAACGTCGCCCGCATCCTCGGCCCCGCAGCCGAACCCGCCCTAAGATAAGCGGCCGACGACCCCCACCCCGTCGTCCACACCGCCGCACGAAACATCCTGAACGGGCGGAGCGCACACACTGCGCGAGACGAGTAAGGACCCGCCACAGCCTCGCCCGGTAGCCCCGCCGTCAGCCACGGCCACCAGAGACAACGGACAGCCCACCACCCTGTCCATAACTTCTGCTCAAGGCCACCCCAGACCGCAGCACGGCCGGCCCCGGCAGCCGCTCCGCGGCCTGCGCCAGCATCGGCTCCACCGGCGGTCTGAGCACCATCCCCGCGGCCTCCCTCACGGCTTGCCCCTCTTCCAGAGTCGGCCAGAGCAGCCACGAGCGGGCGGACCGGGGCGGCCGCCGCATCATCCGTCCGAGGGGCGCAGCGGGGCCGTCAGAGCCGGCCAGGGGCCTGCGTGCGGCACGGTGGCGGCATGCGTCGCTGGACCCTGCCACTGCTCCTCGCCGCGCTCCTTGCCGCCTCCGGATGCGCCACCGTTCACCCCGCCCCTGCCCGGCCCGCCACGGCATCCTCCGAGGCGGTACCGGCGACGACAAACCCGCCAGTGAACTCCATCACCGTGCCACCGCAACCCACCGAAATTGCGTCCGGACGAACCTGACCGGGTGCCGGAACACACCCCGGTCCAGCGGTGCCCGGCACGGGCCGCGGGCCAAGTGCTCGGCAACCTGCCGGAGCTACGTCTGGACGTAGCGGGACCGTGCCAGCCCCTTCCGCGACGCCCCTGCGCGCCAAGGCTAATGGGCGTCAGCGTTGAGCGAGCGCTACGTCAATGCCTTGCGGACCAGTCCGGCAAATCCGTACTGCGACGTGCTGTCGTCAAGCCGTCCGAGAAGGTCGGTCACGGCAGCCGCTTGGATCGCCGGCGCCCATCGCGACTGGAGCTCCATCAGGGCGGGCGCACTCTCGGCGTACAGCACTTCGTAGTAGCCGCTATTCGACAGGACGACGAGGAAGGAGGGTGCGTTGCCTTCCTTGTCGGTGCGAAGATGGTAGATCTCCAGCCACAGAGGATTGTCGTCACGACGACCAAGGCCGCCCCACCTGTAGTAGCCCGCGTTCTTGACTTCTTCGTCCCAATCATCGAGCTGTCGGAAGGGGGCAAGCGGGTCGCTTTCCAGCTGAACCCACGTGCCTGCGGTGGTGAGCATGAGCGGCAGCGTCGTCATGGTCACACCGTGCCGCACGTCACCCGCCATGCGCTGGCGTTCTCAGACATCCGTTAGCCGGGCCGGGCCGCCTGAATCAGCCGCGTACGGTGTCGTGTCCCCTGTCGCGCCAGGGCCGTACAGCAGATCCTGCCTCCGGGATGCCACTCCCTCACCGGGCCAGCCGCGTCCCCGTGCTCTGCGCACCAGCCCACCGGATCCACTCCACCGCAGTCAAACTGGCGGCGCACGCAGGCCTCGCCCGGAGCCGCATACGCCACCCCGTGGCAAACCACCCCGCCCACCAGCGCCGCCATGCCTCGCAGCCGGGCCGGCCAAGACAGGGGCACCCTCAGGCCACCCGACCCCGAACGGAACCGCTCGACCACCCGCACCTCCCCCAGCACCGCCAACGGCGCCGTCAGCCGACTCACCGACGCCCCAAACTCCCCGCCGTCAGTGCGGCCAGCACATCGGCGTCCGCATCGCTGGACCAACCAGATAACTCGTCCTCCCCTTCGGCATCGTCGACCAGGACCAGGTGCGGGCCATCGAGCCGGAACCGGGACGTACGGCACCCGGCCGGCGCCCTCAGAGGGAGGCGTAGCGGGCGGAATTTTGGGCCCAGTCATATCCGCTGCGCATGAGAGCGGGCAGGTCCTCGTAAATGTAGGTGTGGACGGTGCGGGGTGCCTGCGGGGTGAGGCCTCGGGCGTGGCAGAGGCGGGGGACTTCTTGCTGCGCGGACAGGAAGTCCTGGACCTTGGCGCAGATGTGGTTCTGGATCCGGGTGACTGCCTGGTCCTCGGTCAGGTTGCGGGTGCGCTGAAGAATGAGGACGGCGTTGTTCGGGTCGTGGGCCCGCCGTTCCTTCGCGCAGGAGTAGAGATCGTTGTCGAGGAGGTGATGTCGATGGCCAGGTTTCTGAGTTCGGTGAACGCTTGGGTGAAGAAGACCGTCTCGGGCACTTCCTGGTGACGTAGGCGTTCGCAGAGGTCGACCGTGGGCTGAGCGCCGATAGTACGGCGACGGTTGCTGAGGTGCTCTTCGAGACCGGGCTGGTACTGGTCGCAGCGGTTCTTGTTCTCCGTGTGAAACCCGTCGAAGAACTGCTTCCAGTGGCGCGCGCTGCGCACGATCCACGCGTGGCTCATGCCGGGCCGCGAGCGAGTCCACAGGTCATGGAAGGCACGCGTGCTGGGGTTAGCGTCCGGACCAGGCGGCTGGGTAAGGGCGTCGATGTGCTCGTTAATCAACGAGCAGGTCCGTTGGAAGTGCTCGATACGGGAGCCTGCGGTGGCGCCATCCACGGCATCGTCGAAAAGGAAGAACCAGCTCATGAGGTCGGTTCCGAGGTCGAGACTGTCGCCGGTGGCGGTGACGTAGAAGCGGGCAGCAAGCTCCGCGTAGTGCGCCGAGGCATGCTGTCGGGCGGCTTCGGAGCTGGCCAGTAAGCCGAAAGACCGAGGCCAGGCTAAGTGGACCGCGTGGGCGCGCTCATGGTCGGGGCTGATGCGCGCGGGCCAGGGAAACGGGTCATACATGGACACCTCCCTTGCGTTGTTTTCACGGCGGATACTACGGCGACCCCAGTCGGCAAGGGGCCGCCCCCTCACGGGATGACGGCCCCAGACCCTTCTGCGCCCCAGTTACGGGGCGGGGGTGAACTCCACCTCCGTGCCGCCGCAGCCGGCCGCGATGCCGTACAGCCGCTCCCGCTCGGCCTCATCCACCGCCAGGCCCCAGCGGAGCTTGGTCGCCGTCCACTCCGCGCCGTACCGGCACAGCGCCTCCGGCGACGGCGGCAGCCACTGCGCCGGATCCTGGTCGGCGTTACTGCGATTCGACCGGGCCGTCACCGCCACCAGCGACGTCGGCTGACCCTGGTCGTTCGCGTACGCCTCCCGCCGCGCCGCGGTCCACGCCGAGGCCCCAGCTGGCGGGGAGCGCTACTCAAACCGAGCGGTATTCCTGGCGGGCCCCAGCACCTGGATCGCGATCAAACTTCTCGATCGGTGGGGCAGCGGGCCCAGCCACTAGCACCCTGATGGCGCGCCGCCTTGGGCGGCCCTGACCGCTCACACTCGAGTCTGCAGCATCTGGCCCGGCCAGATCGAACCGTCCGACCGCCGCACTTCGAAATCCAGCGTTGCCGTGAACCCCAACTCCTCGTACTCGCGGACCAAACGGCGGTCCTCGCCGGCCCAGCAGTGTGTCCGAAGCAGCCGCTCGCCCCCAGGCCTACGGGCCGGAGATCGGCCTTCCCGCGGCCCGGGACGGTCGCTTCCCGGCGGCCTGGCAGCGGGACCGGATGACATGGATCTTCTCTGCACCAAGGCGGGCGTTAGAAGTCCGAAGGAGCGTGACTGCGCCGGATCAGTGACGGAATCGGGCGACCTTCCCCTCGATCCGAATCAGCAACTCCGTGACCGGGGCTTCGCCGCTGTCTGGAACGAGGACGAGGTCCTGGGCGTAGATCGTTTCGTCTGCTGCCAAGGCCACATCCTCGTCACCATGGCGCCAGGCATCACGGGAAGCGGCGAACAGGGAAGCAAGCCCTTCCCAGGCTGGGCCGGGTTCGAAGCGACAGTCGGACCAGAACATGTCGCCGCTTTCGAGGGCCAAGGTTCCCACCAGCCGCTCACCCTGTCTGAGCTGCCAACTCCGCTCCGCCATGTTCCCCTCCCGCGGTCGTTACTGATCGTTCGACTCTATGCCGTGGGCGTGGCCGCAGGGTCGCTGGACCTCCAGGACGACTGCCGTCCCGGCCACGGATCGGTCCTCGTGCATGGTGATCACTTGGCCGGGCTCAAGGTGCTGCCACTGCTGAGGGTCAAGGGGCGCGAGTCGCACCGAGGCTCGCCCGCCAGGTTCGAGGAACGGCGTGCGCTCAATCCAGAGCATGGCGATGTTGAGGGCCGGTTCGCCGGTCGGGGTTCGGTTTCCGATGTTCCACATCGGTCGCAGGACGCCGGCGCCGGAGATGGGCGTCTGTCGTCTGGCCTCGGCGGCCGGGCGGAGGGTGAGGTCGGCCCGGATGATGCCGTTGCGGGTTTCGTAGCAGCGCCAGTGGCACCAGGCCGCGCTCTTCTCCATCCGCATCTGCTCAGCTGCGGTGGCCAGAGCTTCCCAGAAGCTGAGTGGAAGCGGTTGGACTTCTCCGAGTTCCTCCAGCAGCCCGAGAGCCACCTCCCACTCGTCCTGGGTGAGGTACTCCCAGACGTCGGCCACCGTGATGTCGTTCTCGGTGGCGATTTCCTCGGGGACGAGCAGGGAAGCGGCTTCCAGCAGCTTGGGAACATCCATACCCCTGATTCTCACCCAGGCCGCGTTTCTGGTGTTCGCAGTGCTGCTTACCCGCCTGTGACCTTGGGTTTCTGATGAGGGATCGCAGGCATTCCGAGGGAGACAGGATCGCTGCGCTGGAAGCGGCGGGCCTGCTCGCGCTTGCTCCGCAAGAAGGTGAGCGTCGTCGAGCCCTTCGATCTCGCCTCGCCAGTCCTCTTCGACGGCTCGTTTGCGGCGGGCGAGGAGGTCCTCCTCCAGCTCGTTGAGGCGGGGCAGCATCTTCGGGTTGATGCTGAGCATCGGGCAGCGTGTTTTTCGGCGGGATGAACGGGTTCATGCACGGATTCCGTGAAGGTGACCAAGAGCCGGTTACGTTCTGTGGTCGGCCGGAGTCTTCCTCGGAGGCTGTGCTGGTGGACCTGTGTGCGCGAGGATGCTCGGCATGACGACTTGAAGAGCACCGGCCGGGCGACAGCATTGGCGAAAGGTCGGGAGTTGGGACACGATTCCCGACAGCGATCGACGCGTCTGCGCCGACTGTGGAACGCCCGTATGTTCGTACCAGTATCGCTTCCATCCGGCCGAGTCCCCGATGTTCGAGCGGTGCGTCGGACTCGCCTGGTGTTCCACGTGCCGCATCTACTCCGGCAACATGGTGTACGTCCCGCGGAAACGAGTCCTGGTCGACCTTGTCGCGTCTTTTCCTCCTGAGCAGCGAGAACAGCTCCTGCGTTCGGAGACGCGACTGATCGAGTTCCTGGACCGCAAGGCCCGAGGCGCCAGAGGTTAGGGTCGGCGGCTGGCCGCGATCAGGAGGAGCCGCTTGCGCAGCAGCGGAAGTTTTGCCCTGCCGAACATGCTGCGCTTGAGGCTTTCAGGTCGTTGACGCGGCCTTCGACCGGGCCGGAGGACCATTCGGTGCTCATGCCGAAGACGACGGCGTCGAGGTCGGTGATCAGCCCGGCGGCGAAGGAGGCCAGGCCGCACTGCTGGTCAGCGCAGACATCGGCGATCCATCCGCGCAGCCGTTCTCCCTCACGGTTGGTCATGACGGTGGCGAACGTCCGGACGTGCGTCGTCGCGGCGGTGAGCTCGGGCGAACGGGCCAGCAGCGTCTTGAGGCGCAGTTGGTCGTCGTCGCGTAGGTGGTCGGGGTGGCTCATGATCCAGCGGGTGGCTTCGCGGGGCGAGGGCGGCCGGGCCATCGGCGGACGGTTGGCTGCGGATCGGCGTCCGGGACGCAGCGGATGGACGTAGTCGCGCAGGGTGCTGTAGGCGCAGCGGGCCCCGAGTTCTTGCAGCTCGCGATGGAGGCTCGAAAGGTTCGTGCAGCCCTCGGTGATCCGTTGCTCCAGGTAGGGGGGCGTATTTCCGCACCGTGTTGCGGCCCAGTCCGAGTCGGCGGGCGACTTCGCGCAGGCTCAGGCCCTGCTCGACCTGGGCCCGTTGCCGGCCCCGCCCATGCCAAACTGGACGGCCGTCGGCCTTCTCGCTGAAACCAGCACGCTGGCGTCGGCGAACGGGGCCAGGAAGGGATCAAGAATCAATCGGCCTCCCGTTCCACTGGCAGCCACAGCTCGGCATCCGCCTCGCTGCCGTCCGCCGACATCCGCGTACGAAGGATTTCCGGCCCGGGGCGGCTCCGGTACGGGTTGGATGGGAACCACTCGGTGAACACATCCCGCCACAGCGCCTGAATCGCCTCCGGCGCCGGCCCCGAGGTGGTGAAGACCGCCCATGTCCCGGCCGGCACGGGCAGCGTGGCCATGCCCTCCGGCAGGGACGCCGAGGTGATGACCCCGTGGTAGTAGTCGAGGTAGGTGCCCTCCGCCCGGCTGGGATCGAGATCGTCGCAGACCGCGAGGATGCCCTGCGGCTCTTGGTCGGACAGCTTCTCCAGCAGCTCCTTTGGCTGATCGCCGATCCCGCGGACGAAATCGATGATCGCCTGGTTCGGCCCCGAGTGCACGAGCGGCACCCGGGCCTTCGCCCCGACGACGCTGAACCCCGGCTTGTTCACGACGCGGTAGCGCATGCTGCTGCTCCCGTCGACGATGAGGCGGAAGGTCATCCGGGGCTGGGAGCTGAGCGCCGCGCCGGTGCGCCGAGCCTCGCCGGGACCGACGCCGTGCACCGCGCGGAACGCCCGCGCGAATGCCTCTCCCGAGCCGTATCCGTACCGGACCGCGATCTCCAGCAGCGTCCGCTCACCGGCCAGTACCTCCGCGCCCGCGACGGTCAGCCGCCGGCGCCGGATGTACTCCGACAGCGGCATCCCTGCGAGCGCCGAGAACATCCGCCGCAGGTGGTACTCCGAGGTGGCCGCGACCCGCGCCAGCTCTCCTACGTCGACGGAGCTGTCGAGCTGCCGCTCGATGTGCTCCATGGCCTGATTGAGCCGCTCCAGCATGATCGCCCCCAAGATCCCGACCATTGATTCAATCAGGCCCGGTCCTGCACACCGCACCCGAGAAAAGCGGTGCGGCAAGTGTCGGGTGGCCGGGACGGGCGGCGCCGCACGATGGGCGCATGGACGACACGACTTTGGTATCCCGCTTCCTTCGCGACGGCTTCGTCAAGCTGGAGGGCGCCGTCGCGCCCCGCGTGGCCGCGAGCTGCGCGCGGCTGCTGTGGCGGGAGACGGGCTGCGACCCGGACGACCCGGAGACCTGGACGCAGCCCGTGCACTGGGTCGGCGGGATGGCACAGGGACCGTTCGCCGCCGCGCCCAACTCCCCGGCTCTGCACCGGGCGTACGACCTTCTGGTCGGCTCCGGGCGCTGGGAGCCGCGCTACTCGCTCGGCACCTTCCCGCTGCGCTTCCCGCACAAGGAGGAGCCCGGCGACGCGGGCTGGCACATCGAGGGCAGTTACGCGGTAGAGGGCGAAACCTGGCCCTTCACCAATCTCCACTCACGCGGCCGGGCCCTGCTGATGCTGTTTCTGTTCAGCGAGGTGGGGGAAGAGGACGCCCCTACTCGGATCCGGGTCGGCTCCCACCTCAACGTGCCGAAGGTGCTGGAGCCGTTCGGGGAGGAGGGCGCGAGCGGCCTGGCCATCGCGCCAGACCTCGTAGCGGCATCCGCCCACCGGCCGCTCGCCCTCGCCACCGGTTCCCCGGGCGACGTCTTCCTGTGCCATCCGTTCCTGGTCCACGCGGCACAGCCGCACCACGGAGTGCGACCGCGCTTCATGGCCCAGCCGCCGCTGATGCCCGCCGCGCCGTATGAACTGGAGCGGGCCGACGGCGCGTACTCACCTGTGGAGATCGCGATCCGCCGGGGCCTGGGACAGGCCACCTCCGGTCCCGCCGGGGAGGACGCCGGACCAGCCAATCAGAATGCTCAGCTCCGCCAAGCAAAGCGCTCATCCGCCAACTAGCTGTCCATCTGCTGGAGCTTGGTTACATCCGTGTCTGGGTCTTCTGCTTGAGGCGTTCGTAGGGTTTCTGGCCGCCGAGAGCGTCGTGTGGGCGGTGGTAGTTGTAATAGTCCTCCCATTCTCGGAGCTTGTCGTTCAGCTCGCCGGTGTCGTCGATGACGACACCGGCGAGCATGCGGTAGAACTCTTCCGCGTCGATGCGGTGTGAGCGTTCGACCTTGCCGTTGAGGTGGGGGGAGGCCGGCTTGACGTAGGTGTGGGCGATGCCCTTGTCGAGTACGTGCCAGTGGAAGGCGGACTGGAACTCCGCGCCGTTGTCCGTCTGGATGACTTCGACGCGGAACGGCAGCCGCTCGAGGACGTAGTCGAGGAACTGGACGGCGGTCTTCTGGTCGCAGCGCGGGTAGATCCGCAGGACCCGCAGCCGGGTGCAGTCGTCGATCGCGGATGCCCGGAGTCGGAGTCAGGACCGCCGCCGTCCCGCTGGTCACCGTCGGCGACCGCACCGGCTTCCCCAGCGCCGCCCACCTGGCCTCCTACGTCGGCCTCTCGCCCACGACCAGGTCGTCCGGGACGTCAATCCACGGCGAACGCGCACCCGGAGGAGCCGGCAGCTCAAACGCGCCATGTTCCTCTCCGCCTTCGCCTGCATGAACGCCGATCCCGCCTCACGCACCTACTAGGCAAAGAACCCGCGGCAAGACCCAACCCCAAGCCCTCCTCCGGCTCGCCTGCCAACGCATCAGCGTCCTGTTCGCCATGCTTGGCGGCGGCACGTTCTACGAGTGCAGAATCCGCACCGTCACCCCCGCCGCATGACCACCCCAAAACGCTTCGAACCCGGGACTACGTCCTTGACGAAAGACATAGAGACGCCCCCCCGAGGACCCGAAAGCCCTCGCCTCCCCCAAACAAGCGGCGCGCAGCGGCACCCGAATGGCACATCCTGTCAGATCACGACTGCAGCTTCATGCCCCCGTACCTGCACTCCGGCCTGTGCGCTGCTGTCAAGTCACGATTTCCCGTGACACGACCTGATGCCGCTAGTGGGGCCTAATGGAAGCCGAGGGGGGCAAGTCGCCCGCTTCACAGCAAACCCCTAGTCACTCGAAGGGTCCGTGGAATGACTCCCAGGACTAATCGACGCTTTGCATTCCTCATAGCCATGACGGACTCGGCACCCGGTCGCTCTTTACCACCGTAGCGTTTACTCGGCCGCCCTCTACGAATGGGCTGCCCGTGAAACGACGGATGACTATAAACGAACTCCTCCACGGTGGTGTTAACGCCGCGATGATCATTGCCTGCACCATCGCAGGCTCATACCTGCTGCTCGTATTGATCGTGCTGATCAACCCCAGCAGCACACGCGGGAAAGCAGCCAGAGACCTCCTGGGCCTGCACCCCTTCTGTAAAAAGACCCCAGCAGACAACCAAGGCGGTCCCGAGAAAGACAGGAGCCCATCGTGAGGCTTTTAATTTGTGGTGAAGGGGGCATGCCAGTTCTCCGTCACGATCGGAGACCCATGTGTAACCAACGTCCAGCAGTTTATAAGCAAGTCCCCTGCTCGGCGGCCTCCGTCCTTGCAGTAGGCCTCTTGCAGGGACTCCGCGGCCAAGGCCTGCAGATCCCCCTCCGTCGCGCCCGCCTGCTGCACCTCCAGAAGACGGTTTGCGAGCCCCGGGGCCACGTGCTGGGTGATCCACCGCATCCGCCCCTCGTCGGTGATTCCGGGCGCGGCGGTGAAGCCGAACCGGGCGCATGTCTCGATGACCAGGCCGGTGCGTGTCGCGGCGGTCTGGACGGCTCTCTTGCGGACCAGGGGCTGCCGACGGCGCCGCACTTCGGTCTCTATCCTGCCCGCCAGGTCCGGCCGCGGACTCTTGACCTCATTCTTCCCGCCGAAGACTCGTCGAGGTGATCCGCCCCAAGGCCCCGCGGATGGCACAGAGGTTGGTCGACGACGTCTTCGCGGCCCTCGACGAGCAGACTGTCGTGGTCCCGGGAACCGGCACGCTCGACGTGGGCATCCCGTCTCTGGCCCGCTCGCTCGCCGCGGTCCACGATCAGCGCCGGGCCCTCGAGGCCCAGATCAGCACTCTTCTAGATGCCCACCCTCTTCAACCGCTCCTGGCTTCGATCCCTTCGATGCCTTCGTCCTGGTAGCGCCGCTGCCACTTGTAGAAGCAGTTTCGGCTGATGCCGTAGTAGCGGCAGGTCAGCGAGACGTTGCCGGTGACTTCCTCGGCGTGTCGCAGGACCGCCAGGCGTCGCTGGGCCCCTGTCGGTCCCGCTGCTGTTTAACCAGACGTCATCCCGATGCGCCGCAACATCACCATCGACCAGGCCGGCAGCAGGCGCAGCACTGAAAAGGGCATACCAAGAGTGCTATTTCAGCCTTCCCGGGCGCAGCGTGATCCACCACCTGGGGGACGCTGGCACTCCCACCCGGCCAGCGTGCGGACAGAAACGGCCCTGCCCCCCGCCCCGGCAGAGCCGTCCTGCACCGAGTTTCAAAACTGTCCGCCATGCCCATTCTGAGGCCATGTCCGACGTGCCCGGACACCGAGGCCCCGCCCACCCGCGGGGCTTTCGCGCGTCACAGGACCGTCACAACCCTTACGCCCCATGCGCGCACCCGCGATCATGGCGCGATGCACAGACATCACACCGCCACCGCGCTCCTCGCAGTGGCCGCCGCACTCGCCCTGACCGCCTGCTCCAGCGACTCAAGCGACCCGAAACCCGACACCGCCGCGCCCACCAACAGCTCAGCGCCCGCCGCGCCGTCCGACACCACGCCGACCGCCGCCAGTCCGTCCAACGACACCGGCATTCCCCCGGAGCCGGGCCCGCAGCAGCGGACTATCTACCTGGCCGCACTGAACGGCATCGACCCCGAGATCGTCAACGGCAAGGAAGACAAGGCCGTCTCACGGGGCCGGGACCAGTGCGCAGCGATGAAGGACGAGAAGGACCCCACCAAGCGCGTTGCCCAGGTCGAGAAGCGGTTCATCGGGCCCAACCACCCTGATGGGTTCGGGCCCACCAAGAGCGCGCTGATTCTCGCCGCGGTGCAGGCCAACATCTGCCCCACGTACTGAGCAACCCCAAACCACTCGGGGCGGGTGGGCGCGGGACGTGCCGTCCGGGGCGAGGGCCCCGGACGGTATCCGTCCCGCCAGGAACGGAGGCCGGCACGCCCCGATCCCGGCGCCGCACGGGCCGCCCCTACCGCAGGGCCCGCCGCCATTTACGCCACCGTCTGCCACCTCTGCTGACACGACGGAGCAGGCGAAGCCGACCACCTCACCCCCATCAGCGTGGACGCCGGACAGGCCATCGTCCCCACCTCGGCGCCAACGCTCCGCCGGCCTGCTGGGGCCGGCCGACTTACCGGTCCAAGCCAGTACGGACGCTACGGACAGCTGCGGCTTTGTCCGTCGCCGATCACGGTCGTCGTGCAGCCCAGTGGCGCGTAAGCGCCAGCGGTGCTGTTGTCGCCGATGACGGTGGCGGCGTTGTCCACTCCCTCTCCCGCACCGGCGCCGCTGCTGCTGCCGATCGCAGTGGCGGCATTGCGGTCACCGAACAAAGCGAACGTGGTGCTGCCACCACCTCCGATGAGGGTGGAGCGGTTGTCGTTCCCGGCGGCCGCGCCGGCAATGATGGCGTTTCCGACGGCTGTGGCGACGTTCCCGTTCCCGCTGCGGCCGTAGGCGCCTGTTCCGTCACCGAGAGCGAGGGCGGTGTTCCGATCGCCATTGCCGGCCTGCGCGCCGGTTTGGTGGAAGTCGAGGGCAGGGGTGTCGCCGAGTCCAACGGCGGTGTTCTGGTTACCGACCCCGCTCTCGGCGTAGCCGCCGTCGCCGATGATGACGGCGGTGTTGTGATCGCCCTGGACCGCCCGCGCGAACGTCGTCGCGCTATTCGTTTCGTCCAGGGGGACCGGCTCGCCGATCGCGATGGCGGTGTTGCCGCTCCCGCCTGTCGCCTCCGCGGAGCTGGATCCGCCAGAGGCGATGGCCAGAGATCCGGCACCTGTTGCCATACACGTCGCCGTGCCTGTACGCACCAGAACTCGTCCTTCGGCTGCGACGCAGCTATCCGGAGACGCCGCCGCGGCCGGCGGCGCCCACCAGACCAGTCCGACCGCGACCGTGGCCAGGGCCCGCAGTGCGAAGCGCCCGAGACGCGGCCTGGTCACCTGTTCGCGTGTACTGGGGCGTCGAGAGCGCGAACCGACTTCATACAGGGGAGTAGACGGGATCATCCCGTCAAGGTACGGACAACCTGGTCCCACATCATTTACGACCGAACACCACGGCCCAAGGTGAGTGGCGAGTTCACTCCGTTGGGCGGGCCGACCCCTGGCTGGCCATCGGGCGGCCCTCCCGAATGGCGCCCGTCCTCAGATCGGCGAGCCTGGGTGGGGAATCAAGATGAGCAGGTCTGGGAAACGCCTGAGCCGGGGTGGCGATTTTCAAGGGGCCACATCACCACTCGGTGGCCGCCGCTCAATGGCCCCACTCGGTGGGCGCCACTAGCTTGTTCTTAATCTTCCGGCCTCGAATGGTGTCTCGAACTGAGTCGCTCACCTGGGGATTCGCCGGACCTGGGGGCGGCCTTCATCTGATCATGTGCTCCGACCAAGGTGCACGTGACCAAGACGAAGGCCGTAAGGGTGAGTCTGCTGCCTGCTGCTGTTCAGAGGGAAGCGTTCACGGAAAGGGCGACCACGCCAGGCGTCCCCATCGTGCAGGGCCTGCGTCAGGAACAGCAGACCGGTTCGCGCATGGCCCTCCCCGGGAGGACGTGGTGATGCGGACCGTGAGCGCGCGTCCGAGTCGCGGGCTTCGCTGTGGGGTGGAGGTCGAAGATGTTCGTGGACTGAACACGGCATCTGTGCCGGGAGCCACCCCACCCGGGATCGCGCCGCGCCCCACCCCTGCACCCGGACACCGAGACGGCGGTACTGCCGTGGCAAACGGCCCGGGCTCGTGGCCACGAGGAATACCGCAGGTTCGGAATACTGACTCTCCACCAGTGCGGCGGCGTCGAGGCGGCCGAGTACGGGACCTGGGTAACTTCCGACCAGCTGCGCCCGATCCCCGGGGTGAGCCTGGACGGGGTCCCGAAGACTCCCCGGCCAGCCGTTGCGGCAGCATCCGCCGGCCGGTGGGCATGGGTTTTGGATGGCCGGACCAGCGGCCGGGTCGCAACCATCCATGCCGAGGGGTGCCGGCTCGCGTCCGACCGCGCGCGGCCGCTGGGCACCATGGCGGCCCCTCGATGTCCTGGGACGGCCCGGCACGGCGGCGTGCACGGGGTGCGACGCCGCCGATACCCTGCTGCCGATTGCGCCACGGCCAAGAGGACGTGCCCGACCCGGGCGACTGACAAAAAGCGGCAGGTCAGACAGTCGGGGACCCGGTGTAGTCATGCCGCCCGTAGCCGCGGCCGTCACTGTGCCAGTCCAGGAACAGAACCAAGTCGGCCAGGGCGCCGCGGCCGGCCCGGTGACGGATCGTCGGCGTGCGGTAGTGGCCGTTGGAGTTTCCGCTCGACGTGCTGTCCTCCAGCCGGTCCTCGATCGCGGTGAGGTCCTTCTCAACCATCACGGGGTCGGTGCCCACGCGGGACCGCTTGATCTGCAACCGCAGCTTGGCCCCGTCGAAGATCGTCGGATCGTCCACCTCGGGGAACGCGGTGCCATTCCACTTCGCTTCGGCATAGGCATAGACCGTGGCCCCGGACCGGGCCGCGCACGTCTTCACCGTGATCTTCCAGTTGTCCGGCCAGGCCCGTCATAGCTGCTGCCGTCAATGTCCTGCGTGCTGCTCGCGCACTTGTAGGCAGGCGCGGCCGTGGCGGTGGGCGCGGCCGGTGCCGCCACGGCCACCACGGCCAGGGCCGCCACCATGGCGTTCTTGATGTTCATGCCCGGTCACTGCCGCTAGCGCGATGGCGACACGGGCGCGTGCCGAACACGCCACCCATGAGTGACGCCCCGGCCAGGTGTGCCGCACAGCTGGTCAGCCGGAGGCAGGTACTGCGGTCCGGGCGAGGGCGTCCTGTCGGTGGGTGTCCCATCCGAGAATGGCGAGCATGTCCGCCAGGGGCGCGGCGAGGTCGCGTGCTGCCGGCGGATCCTGGTCCAGGAGGAGGAGCCAAGCGCCTTACGCGTTGCGGGCCGCGCCCCGGCTGTCGGCCTTGGGAGGGGCCCTGGTGGCCCGGCGTCGCAGGGCGGTGATGAAGAGTTAGGTGGTGTCGCGCCAGTCGGTGCGCTGCCAGAGCACGCATTCGTGAGGAACCTGACCAACGAGGAGGACATCAGGGGCCTGCCCAACCCGGCGCGTCACGTACGGACCCATGGCCAGCGTGGCCGCCTTGCCCAAGAAGGTCGGCCTGAGAGGCTGACCCCAGAGAGCCCGTCCGGTTCCGCTTCGCACGTCGGACCGGCCGAGCCGCCAACTTCACGTGGTGGGTCAGCGGTAGGGGCTCCAGCGTCCGAAGCGGGCCAGCAGCAAAGGAGTCTGATCCACGTTGCGCCCGAGCGCCGCGGCCACCTGTTCCGGTTCCTGGGAGCGGGCCTGGTTAGCGGGCCAGTACCCGGTGCGCTGGGCGATGATTTCCAACTGCTGGGCCGCCTTCACCGCAGCGACTCGCGCGTCAGCGGCCAGCGTCTCGATCGCGGCGCTGACAGACTCCAGCAGCGTCTCCAGTTCCTCTGGGAGCGGGTTGGTGCGTCGGGTGACGTCGGCAAGGTGGCTGTCCCAGTCGTCCATGCAGCGGTCGGCGTCCCCGGTGCCGGCGGAACGGGAGGTCGCCGAACCCGGCCCAGTCCACGGTGTGGGGGCCGCCGGTCCAGCCGCATGAGCACTCGGCGCGCAGTGCCGCCGCGCGGGGGTGCTCCGGCCAGCTACCGCCGTCGTCGACACTTCAGTGCGCGACACCGTGTCCCGTGCTGGCAGAGCCGTCGAAGTACACCGGCTTGGGGACGCTCCCGTCGGCCAGGAGCACACCCACTCGGCCCTCATGCGATGCCCCGAACTCATCCGACGTCCATGTCTCGTCGTCCACCCCACACCTTTCTCACATCCACGGTCCGGACGTGTGCCGTTTCCGAGGACGACGATCCCGCACCCACGGCGGGGCAGGTGGAGAAAGTGGAGAAGTCCACCCTTAAGTTCGCCTGGCTCGCCTGGTCGTCGCCGCGGGTCGGGCGAAGACCAGCACCTGCAACCCTTCCCTACAGCCCAGACACACCAAAGATCAAGAACAATCCTGTCAGGAAGCGCCAGCTTCCTGAAGGGCGACCGGAACACCACGACGCATCGCTGCGAAATCGAGGATGGGGTGAGCGATGATCTCCCCCATCTCGTCGTGGAGGAGGTTCCCTACGATGAACTCCTCTGCGAGACCTGCCGCGAAGGTCACCACCTGGCCGTTGCTTTGGATCATGAAGTTCAGGAACTCTCGGTCAGTTGCTTCAGCGAAGATCACCTCTTTGTCCGGGTGAGCTGCCCTGATCCTGGCCATCCGGGACTCGATCTCCTCCGCTGCCACTGTCATCTCGTCTGACAGTGCACGCGAAGCACGCCTGCCCCACCACTGGAACACAACCCACTGCTGCACGGACTCATAGCCGAAGATGATTTCCGCTATGGCCTCGAGGTCATTGACGTTCTGGCGTGACGCGACCGTGTGGACCCGCACGCGCCGGAAACCGACGTCGTCACACATCTGCAGTGATTTTTTGAATCGGCTGGTCAGGTCACGGTCCGCGCTCCGGCGGAAGGCCCGTTGTACCTCATGTGTGCTGCCATCCATGGGAAGGCGGAGGGTCGACAGCCTGGTCAGCCGTTCCAGCTTCTCATGGGTCAGCGTGTAGCCGGTGGTGTCGAGGGCGACCTGGAGGCCCGTTCCAATGGCGTAGTCGACCGTGTCGAAGATCGGTTCCCAGAGCAACGGATCTCCGCCGGCAATGACCAAATCCGTGGTGCCGTGGCGGGCAAGCTTGTCCACGATCATCGTGGCTTGACCCAAGGTGATCTGATCGTCCACGAAAGGGTTGTAGCAACCGCGGCACGCCATAGGGCAACGGTTGTTAATCGACCAGTTGACTCGCTGGACCGTATAGTCACTGGGCCGCGCGCTGCTGGCGCGCGACAGCATGCCATCGAGCAGCTGGCGAAGACGGGCGACAGCCGCCGCGTCGGTGCCACTGCGCCGGCGAATACCAGCGAGCAGTTCGTCGGCCAGAGCGAGCCCTGAGGTGGTCGGCGCGTTCTGCATCGTGACGAACGCCAGCTGGTAGCGCAGTGACGGATCGTCCGGGCTATGCTTCAGAGCCTCCGACATTCTTGCAGCGAGCCTACTGAGATACGCCACATTGAAGTTTTGCGGCTCTAACCTCTTCTGGAAGTCATCGCGTATGTCCCCTGGTGCAAGGCTGCGGTCGTAATCGGGTCGAAGTGGATGCGGAGGAAGGATTTGAGGGATTTTCTCCGGCATGTGATCTCACCTTGGTCGACAGATCGGATCAGCCCGCGGTACCTGGTACGGCGGGTTCTGCGTTAGCTCGATAACGGGGCGCCGAGTCCGCTCAGGGGGAACCGGTCAGTTCCGCATCCAGGTCGCTTCACCCTCAATAGGCGTCGTTCGAGGGATCACGAAGCTGTCGTGAATCTCGTAAAGTGCTTTGACATTCAGCCGTCGGCCCGCGATGGTCTGCTCGCTGCGGAGGACGTTTAGTGTGACCAGGCTCTTGCGCTCGTAGTCTTCGATGGCGAGTGTCGCGAACCCGCGCGATTGCACACGGCCCACCGAGTAGTCAGTCCACAGGAGCATGGGGAAGTCCTGCTCACGCGGCAGTGGCTTCTCGTGGGCAGGCTCCGGCGCCGACCGGAAGTCGATGTCGAGGTCAGATAGCTGCAGCGTCAGGGGGTCTGCGCCCTCCGGTCGGCTCCGGAGGAGCTTGTTGAAGCCCATCAAATAGCCTCGGATGAGTGAGTACTCGTGGTCTACGTACGTGACCACAGGGAAGAGGTACTCCGTACCCCTGACAGTGACGGGGACCTTCAGCAGCGTTTCGACGAAATCCATCGAATGGTGTTCGGACACGGTCGAGCTGACACGTGAAGTGGTGACCAGGAAACGATTCACCTCAAGTTGGTCACGAACTTCGGCGGGTAGGCCGGGCTGGGCGAGGTAACGAAAGTCGACAGGGTCCGAAGACTCGAACACTGCTGTGCGTGCAGCGCAGGAGAATGTGTTGGGGAGAACTACGGACATCGGTCTTACGCCTTCCCTAGAAGTGCGGTCGGTTGCGCCATCAGTGATGACTGCTCGAAAGGAATGCCCTGGTTTTCCAGGAACGCCCTGCTGCGGACGGCCTCGAAGACTTCTGCACTGTCCCTGCCAGCTCTTATGCCCGCCAGGAACTCCTGAGAGGAAGGCAGGAGCTGCACGTTGTGCGCCGCGACAACACTCTGGAGCACGTCAAGGCACGCTGCCCGGATCTCGTCGTGCCCGGGCTCTGTTCCCAGAGCGGCGAGAGCTCCGGTGGATACGGGGGCGTCGCTAAGCAGGCGCTCGCTGGCGGCGCGCGCCTTCGCCAGGTTCTGGGCTGGCTTGGATGAGCCGGCCTTGGCCAAGTAGTAAGTGACAGGCTGCGCACGCCAGGGCAGCGGACTGCCTTGGACAACGGGCCCCTTATCCAGCCGGGTCTGCAAACCCAGCGCGTCGCAGACGAACGGGGAGGCGCTCATGCTGGTGACGTAGCCCGCGTGCCTGGTACGCAGGAAATGCCCAGACAGGGTGATAGCCGCCGTGCATGTCACCTGGAACCTGTCAGATATCTGCCGCAGCGCGGGCAGCAACTGCCGCCGGGCAGCCGCGACGTAAGCCCTGTCGTCGACCACAGGAATCAGGTCGACGTCTGAGTCCACTTCACCTTCACGCACCCGGAAGTCGCCTCGGGAAATAGAGCCTGATACAGCTACCGACATGTTCTCGGCCCGAGCAAATATGGCGTGCAGAAAAGGCCTGAGTTCATCTATTTCTGATATTTTCACGAATCTTTTCCCCCGTGACCGCGGTGTAATCCGCGGACCCTCCGTAAATTGATTCCGCATTGAGGAAAGTCTGATAGACCAAATTCACCAAGGAGTTAGACTCGCCCAATACTCCGCGGGCGTACCGAAGGTCCTTCAACATGTACTTCAGAGCGAAATCCGGGTCCCCGAAGTCTTGGTCAATCATTCGCTCGAGCTTGCTAGCGGCGACGAGCGACATCCAGCCGTCACCCGTAACGATGTCAGCGGCGACGCCGAAGTCCTCAGCTAGCTCGTCCTGCAGGGTAGGGATGAAGGCCGTGAGCGTGTGCAGCAGCGCAGCCCCCCACGCGTTGTAGACAAGTTTGAAGCGGGCCGGGTTGCCGGGCGCGCTGAAGTGGTACTTCTTCTTCACGAATGTGTCCAGGACCTGCGCGGCGCGCGGGTCGGGTTCGCTTTCGTACAGGAACGCGGACAGTGCGCCGTTCGCTGCTCCAACCTTGCTGCCGGTCACTGGGCACTCAACCGTGGAGCCGCCGTTGCGGCGTATGAGCTCGTGCCAGTCTTCGACCCACCCCGGGGTCAGGGTGGACATCTCGATACATACGATCCCGCGCCGGGCGACGGCCGCGAGCACCTCGGGGGTCGTCCAGAACTCCTTGCTCCGCCCGTCGCTCTCGAAGCATCCAAGAATCACATCGGGGGGCGCGTCCTGAAGCTCACTCGTCTTCTTCATCGTCACCCCCGGCGGCGGAGAATTCAGATGTCGACTCATCAAGAAGACTTCGCCACTGGCCTTTTGCACGATGTGCGGGATGACGCCGCGCGTCATCACGCCGTATCCCGCCACCAGGACATTGATCATTGCCTCATCACCTCTCGTACGACCCGTCCCATCGCGGTCAGGGCTTGGTTCAGCACGGGTTCGGGCAGTGCGAAATTGAGTCTCACGTACCCCGGGCCAGCGAACTCCGCCCCCTCGCACATGGCCACTGCGGCCCGTTCACGAAGGAGGGCGGCTGGCGTGTCCACGCCCAGACGAGTGCAGTCGAGCCAGGCCAGGTACGTGGATTCGGCAGGGCGATAATCCACGCCTGGCATGCTTCCGGCGACGGCGTCGGCCACCATGGCATTGTTACTACGGAGCCGCAACAGGGTTTTGGCAAGCCACTCGGATGCGGACTGGTCTTCATACGCGGCTATCAAGGCAGCCACTCCGAGTCGGGAGACGGAGCGCACGTAGAAGTCGGCGACGGTGTTCCACAGGGCTGCGTCGCTCGCCGATGTGAAGATGAGCTGGGCGCACTTGAGGCCTGCTATGTTCCACGCCTTCGAGGCGGAGGTCGCCGTGATGCTGTGGTTAGCGGCTGCCTCACTTACGCACGCGTAGGGCACGTGTCGGCGGGAGGTAAGCGCGAGGGGCGCGTGGATCTCGTCACTGAAGACGCGTGCACCGTGAGATTCGACGACCTTGGCGAGCGCCGCGAGCTCCTCGTGGGTGAAGGAGCGGCCGGTGGGGTTGTGCGGGTTGCAAAGGACGATCAGTCGGGCCCCCCTGGCCAGGGCGCGGTCGATTCCCTCAAGGTCCATGTGGTGGCCGCTCGGGCCGTAGGTACCGGGCACCTCGACGACCGGGTAGCCGAACTGCTGCGGAGTGGTGAGGAAGGGTGTGTAGGCGGGGGTGGGGACCACCACCGCCTCGCCCGCCGGGAGGTAGTGCCGCAGCACAGCTGCGAAGCCGCTCACCACATCGCTGACGAAGCCCACAGCCTCCGGGGCGACGTCGAGGCCGTAGCAGTCAGCCATCCGTCGGACCACCGCTTCGCGGCCCAACTGGATGCTGGTGGGGTCGTTGTACCCGAGGGTGCCGTTGCGTGTTTCCCTCAACAGGGCTTCCTGGATGGGCTCCGACACGCCGAGAGCCATTTCCGCCACCCATGCGCCGATGGCGCCCGGGTACTTCGTGGCCAACAGCGACCTGGTAGTCGCTGCCGGGAGATCCATACCGACTCGGGATATCTCAGGCAGGCTCACGGCGTGTCGGTCCCTCAGCCTTCCGTGCCGATAACAGAGTCACGCTTGTCGAACCAGGTCAGGGAGTCCCGGATGCCCTCCTCGATGGAACGCTCAGGACGCCAGTCGAGCAGGGAGGAAGCGCGCGTGCCGCGGGAGAAGGCGCCGGCGCTGTCACCGGGCCGCCGGTCCGTCTCGACCGAAGGCAGCCGCTGCCCGGTCACCTTGGCGAAGGCCTCGAGAAGCTCGAAGACCGTGGTACCGGTCCCGGTGCCCAGGTTGATGACCTTGTACGTCTCCGTGCCGCCCTCGGGAAAGACCGTTTCGAACCGGGTCAGGGCCTGGATGTGCGCCCGGGCGAGGTCCCAGACGTGCACGTAGTCACGGATGCCAGAGCCGTCACGGGTGGGCCAGTCCACGCCCGTGACCTGGAAGGTGTCACCGTTCTGGTAGGCCTCGATCATCTTGCCGAGAGCATGCGTGGGCCGGCGCACCTGCAAGCCGGTCCGCATCTTCGGGTCCGCACCGATCGGGTTGAAGTAGCGCAGCGAAATGATGTGCATGTCCCCGGTCGAACTGATGTCTTCGAGAGCGGTCTCGAAGAGCGCCTTCGTCCGCGCGTAGGGACTCAGCGGGGCCAGGGCGGAGTCCTCGTCGACAGCGAAGTCGTCGCCGGCCGCGTAGATGGACGCGGAAGAGCTGAAGATGAGGCGCCGGCAGCCGTTGCGAGCGAGATGGCCGAGGAACTGGATGCCCTTGGCCACGTTCTCGGTGTAGTAGCGGAGAGGTTCGGAAACCGACTCCGGCACGACGATGAGCGCCGCGCAGTCGATGGCCGTCTCAATCTCCGGGTGCTCCGAGAAGATGCGGTCGAGCAGTGCCCCGTCGGCGATGTCGCCCTCGTAGAAGGTGCGGTCCTCTGTGAATTCACGGCGGCCCGTCACGAGGTTGTCGAGGATGATGGGTTCCATACCGCCATCCGCACAGGCAGAGGCAATCGTACTGCCGATGAAACCGGCACCACCGGCGATAAGTACCTTCATTGGTGACTCCTATTCAGATCAGATCGACGTCGCCTGCTGCGACGGCTGTGACTGCGCGTCACAGCCTAGCGGTTGCCGGTCGATGGCTGCGTCGCCTGCGGCCTCATGCTCCGCCAACAGGCTCGTACAGGCACCAGACCATCGTCGGCCGAAAGATCTGGTGGACTTTGAGTGACTTTTGCTGCTGTACAACATCGAGAGAACCTATGCAACCGTCGGCCCGTCCTTCTGCAGCCATTTGCACAGCGATGGGCTTGGCGTTCACGTAAGCGTGTGAAGCAAGAGGAACAAAACGCTTCGCGAACGCCACTGTTGCGGGGTGAATGGCAAGCGTTCTCACCTCCTCCGGGCTTTCTGCCGAAGCCGGATTCGTGGCGACACACATCACCTTGGTGTTGCTTTCCCAGGTTGCAGTAAGACGCATCCTGCCGTGGTTCCGGAAATGCATGTCGACCCATGAGTCGACGACGTCATTTCCATCCCTTTCCAGGAAGCCGGCGGCCACCAGTACGTAGGCGCCCCCGTCCTGTCCGACCCGCATCGCTCCCTCGAATGAATCGGCCAGAAGGACGTTCTCGAAGTGCCGCTTCGCTTCGGCCTGCGCATCGGTTCCCGCTGGCCCGAGCGTTGCCACGAAGGAAGTGCGCTGCTTGACGGCAGGCGGCAGTCCTGCCAATACATGAGCCGACATTTCCCGGATCCCCCTCCGCAAGCCTATTCAATGTTTTTGGACCAGATGCCCAGCAGAATCCTCTGCCGGTTCCCGGCCAAGGCGTCGCATGGACGAGTCGGTCAAACTCACCAGCGTCGCGACAATAACTACCACCGCACTCACAGTGAGTGTGTTGTCAGCCCCGAACCAACTTGCCGCGCCAGCTGACAGGCCGAACCCCACCGGTCGCAGCAGAAACGATCCAAGGAAGTCAAAAGACGAAACTCTCGAAAGAGCCGATCCGTCGATGTGCTGCTGTAGCACTGCATCCCAGAGCGTATCCGGGAAGCTGATGGAAATACCACAGACAAACGAAGCTGCGAGAGTGAGCCAGAAGGGGGCATCCGAGCCCATGAAGAAGAATACCGGAGCCCCGCCCAGCATGATCAGCCGGCCTACCAGCAAAGGTTGGCTGGGTTTCCACAGCAGCGCAATCGAATTACCCGCCAATTGGCCGATCCCTAGGCCCGCGACCATAACGCCCCAAGCCATTGATCCGCCGCTTTGGCCAGCGAACGCGGCTGGCCCCAGTACCTGATAGCTGGAAAATGCCAGATTGAACACCATGCAGTAGAGGATCGTGCTCCATACCCATGAACGCTGGGATACTTCGCGCCATCCGGATATGAACTCCGCGCGGAAGTCAGATCTGTGCGAGGCCGCTTCGCGTGTCGGCAGCCTGAGCATTGCCAGGAAAAGCAGGCTTCCTCCAAACGTGATCCCGTCGATGATGAGGGCCCATCCCCCGCCCGTGACCGCCACGAGGCCGCCCGCAACGATGGGTCCGACTGTCCCCGTCAGGTTGCGAGTCAGAGAGAGTAGGGCGTTAGCCTCCTGGATCCGGTCGGGCGGGGCCGTGTCCGCAACTAGCCCGACCGATGCTGGCAGGAAAAACGCGGTCGCCGACCCGCACAGGGCCTGTAGCGCCATCATGGCCCACAGCGGCGACCACCCAGTCACGAGCAGAACACCGAACCCCGCTTGGGTCAACATGCGTACAGCGTCAGCAGTGATCATGACCCGCTGCCTCGGCAGCCGATCGGCCCATACCCCGCCCACGATCATGAGGACCACTTGCGGCACGGAGTAGGCCGCTAGCACCAGGCCGAGCTGCCCCGCTGAACCAGTCACGTGGAGCACACCAAAGGCGAGGGCCACGGGCGTGAGCGCACTGCCGACCATGGAGAGCGCGTTCGCGAGGAATTGGTTGCGGAAGGGGCGGTGCCGCAGCAACTCGACCGTAGCTCCCCTCGAGGGCCTACTCATCGGCCGCACCGCTCGCCGAGAAGAGTTCCTGCCCTGTGCACCTAAGGGCACCGGCAGGCGAGGCAAATTCGAAGACAAGCAGTCGCCGGCACTCGTCCAGCAGTGTCAGCATCGCGTCGTGTGACAACGCCCAGCCACTCAGCAGATCCAAATCGTGGGTGCGGGAATCCGACGGCAACTCGCTGCCAGGTCGCGCCAGCCGACGGTACCCGCTGACTCCGGCCATTCGGGTCACGGTGCGGGAACCATCCACCCCGAGGAATCTCACGGCCTGCGGGTGAGGCTGGCTCGTGTGCTGAAAATGGACGCCTTCCTGCGGGAGGTCCGGCAATTCCCACGCGGCACCGCAGGCCGCGAGAGTCACCAGTTCCACCATGTCGGTGGCCCAGACTCTGGAGTACAGCTCGTGGATGTACCCACCGATTCTGCCGTTGACCTCAATCACCCTGGGGCCCGCGGCGGTCAACTTGATCTCGGTGTGGAGGACACCCTGGGTCACGCCCAGTGCGGCCGCAGCTGCTTCCACCAGATCCAGAACGGCCCTCTCGTCGGCCGCATGCAGTCCGCTCGGGTAGAACTGCCCCGTCTCACGGAACGGAACGAGGAGAGGCAGCTTTCCGGTGACACCTAGGTGAACCATTCGCCCGTCGCAGACAATGCTCTCGACCGAGACGTAGTCGCCGAACGGCCCTGATGCACGTCCCACGAGGTACTCCTCTGCGATGAACTCGCGTCCCGGAACCAAGGTTCCGGTCAGGAGCTCCGTCACCAGTTGGGTACCGCGGGCAGCATCGGTCACCAGATGTGTGTCGCGGCTGCCCTCTCCTCGGCTCGGTTTGAGCACGAGCGGCAGGCCCACGTGTTCCAGTACGGACGGCCACTCAGACACGGTGGAGAACGGTTTTACTCGGAGGTCGTCGGCACCAGCGGCACGCAGCCGCTCACGCTGGACGGTCTTGTCGCGAAGACCGATGACGGTGTCCGGGGTGTGGAAACGGAGAGACAGACGCTCGGCAATCCTCGCCGCCAGCGGCAACATGTGTTCGCTGAACGTCACGATTCCGTCGGGTGCGAAAGCCGCTACGCGACGGGTAAGTGCCTCCTCGTCTTCGTCGATCAGAACGAGGCTGCCCGCGTTCTCGAGCAGGTAGGCAATCGAGTCCACGTAGTCCGACTGCTCGCCGACGAAGAGCACTTCGTCGCACCATTCGACCCCGACTAGGAGATCACCGGGTGTGACGGCCGAACGTGCCACCACGACGGCCAGCCGGGTCACAGGAGCTCACCGAGCTGATCGGAAACAGCCTGCGCGACCCGCTCGCTGTCGAGGAACTGCGGTCGCAGCTCATCCCCAATCTGAATGCGTGCCGCTGACGGCCATCCCTCCGCAGGGGCGCTCCAGACATCGTGGCTGGTCACGACACGCACATCAGACGGGACGCACGGCGGCGCTGCGTCGGCAGCGGACAGGACATAGGCCAGCCAGGCACCGTACCGGGCTCCCAGCTCCTCGGTCAGGATCTCGGCCTCCACGACGGACAGCCCATTGGCTACTGCGGCGGCCACCAGGTCTCGCTGCAAGACAGCTCTGATCTGATCCATTGCCACGCCTGAGTCGCTGTCCAACCCGAAGTCTTCTGCCGTTGAAGGTGCGCCGATGCTTTGCCGGATCTCGGTTAGTTCCTCATGGACTAGCAGACGGTCCGGGAAGCCCGGCGCGATCAGCTGGACCGGAACCGTCCGGTCTGCGGCAGCTAGCTCCTCCGCGATGGCCAGTGCCAGCGGAGCCGCACTGCAATAGCCCACGAGGAGGGCAGGCGACTGCTCCAGCTCGCACAGCAGCTCCGTATAGGCGCGAGCAAGTTCCTGAAGGGAGAGCCAAGCTGTGGTAACGCTCAGGTCCGCTACCGGGTCGACCTTCAGCACAGGACGGTCCTCGATCAGCGAACCGAGCAGCTCCGAGACGGTCTTCTCACCGGTGAACTTGCTGAAATCGACGACCACCACAGGAGCGTCGTCGCCGGAGCTGAGCGCGCTCAAGCTGACCAGCGGTCGGGATGTGTCGGCAACGTTCATCGCTGTCCTTCGCTCTGTGCACGTGTGACGAGCTGGGCGACCATGCGCAAGGTCGGCATGGCAGCGATCACTCGAAGGGGGATGCTGACCCTGAAGTTCGTACGAAGCTTCGCGATCAACCGGACCATCAACAGGGAATCGCCACCGAGTGCGAAAAAGTTGTCCTCGGGGCCGACGTGGTCGACACCGAGCAACTCCTTCCAGGTGTCCGCGACCCTCTGCTCCATGTCACCCAGCTCCTCCGGGGAGGGGGCAGACGCGGGGGCTCCTGCGGGTACGGGATCCCCAATGCCGCTGCCACTCTCCTCAAGCGGCACCGGGAGGCGCGCCGCTGCGGACTCCTGGACACTGAGAGCATCAAGCCAGAGTCGGCGGCGCTCGAACGGATAGCCGGGCAGTGGCGTACGGCGGCCGTCGTCCTCGGTCCGGAGGGCTGGCCAGTCGATTTGCGCCCCCGCGGTCCACGCCTCACCCGCAGTCTGGAGGAGGGCGCGCAGTGCATCACCCGGGTCTTCCCGGCCCGGCAGCGTGGCGATGGCCGTCACCGACTTGGTGCCGGCGATTTGCCGTACCAGGTGAGCCAGTGCGTGACCCGGCCCGACCTCGATCAGCAAGGGGTTGCGCATGGCGACCAGCTGCGTGGCCGCTTCACCGAAACGCACAGTGTCGCGCAGGTGCCGTACCCAGTAGTCCGCGCTGAAACCAGAGGTTTGGTCCATCCGAGCACCAGTGAGTGTAGAAATCACCGGCGTCCGCAGCGGGAGGTACTCGATTTCTGCGGCGGCCCGCCGCATTCCCTCCATCGCGGGGTCCATGGCACAGGAGTGCGCGGCGAAAGGGATGGGCAGTCTGCGGTGTTTCACCTTCCGCGCCGTGAGCTCTGTTTCGAAGACGGCGATGTTCTCGGGAAGCCCTGATACGACCAGGGAGCTGGGAGTATTGATCGCGGCGACGGAGACCCCGGGCGTCAGGAGCGACGTCACCATCGCAGTGTCGGCGAGTACGGCTGTCATCGCCCCGAAGCCGAATTCGTTCATCAGCCGAGCTCGGGCAACCACGAGCTTCAGGGTGTCGGGCAGCGACATCGCCCCGGCGACTCTTGCCGCTACGTACTCGCCCGCACTGTGCCCAACCAGGACCTTCGGCTCGAGGCCCCAGGATCGCAGCAACTCGGCGAGCGCGTACTGGACCGAGAACAGAACTGGCTGGGTGATCAGAGAGTCGTCCAGGCGTTGCTGCACGCTCGCCACATCGTCGGGGACCTTGCAGACGAGTCGGCGGATGTCCAGGCTCAGGGCGGGCAGAAGCCGTTCCGCGCACTCATCCATCACATCGCGGAACACCGGGAAGGCACGGTAGGCACTCGCCGCCATCCCGGGCCACTGGCTGCCCTGCCCGCTGAACATGAAGCCGACGGACGTGGAACGTCGCGCGAGTCGGGCCGGCGTCGCGGTCAGTTCCCGCCGGAACTCGTCCTTGCTTGACGCTACGACCGCAGCACGGAAGGGAAGCGCTCGACGCCCTTCCTGCAGCGTGAAGGCCACATCGGCGAGATTCAGTTCAGGATTGTCCGTGACGGCTCGCCGAAGCCGGGCCATCGCCTCGTGGGCTGCGATGTCCGTACGCCCGCTGACCGGGAAGAGACGCGGTGTCGAGAGGTCGCGAGGGCGCGGTGCGGGAACAGGGGCCTCTTCAAGTACGACGTGGGCGTTGGTCCCTCCGAGGCCGAACGCGCTCACCCCGGCACGTCGGGGGCCTTCCTGGGCAGGCCAGCTCCGGAGCACATCGTTGATGTAGAACGGGCTGTTTTCCAACTTCAGGTCGGGGTTCGGCTCGGTCACGTTGATAGAAGGCGGCAGCTGCCCATGGCTGAGTGCCAACACCGCCTTGATCAACCCTGCCACTCCGGCAGCACTGTCCACATGCCCGATGTTCGGCTTCAGGGTTCCCAGTGCGCAGAAGCCTGTTCGTTCGGTGTCGTGCCGGAAGGCCTCTCGCAGTGCCTCGACTTCGATGGAATCGCCGATCTCCGTGGCCGTGCCATGGGTCTCGACATAGCTGACCGTATCCGCGGAGACGCCTGCAGCCGCGAAGGCGGACCGAATGGCCGCTGCCTGACCGTCGACGCTGGGTGCCGTGTACCCCACCTTGCGTGAACCGTCGTTGTTGATCGCGCTGCCTCGAATGACGGCGTGGATCACGTCCGCGTCGCGCAGCGCGGCGTCGAGCCGCTTCAGCACGACGACCGCGACACCGTTGCCGAATACCGTGCCAGCCGCCGCGTTGTCGAAGGCACGGCACTCGCCGTCCGGGGACGCGATGTCGTGGGGGCTGAAAAGGTATCCCGAGTTCTGCGGGAAGAAGATCGAGGAGCCGCCCGCGAGCATGATGTCTGCCTCACCACGCAGCAGGCTCTGCACGGCCATGTGCACGGTGACCAGCGACGTAGAACACGAGGTCTGCATCGTGATGGCAGGGCCGTGGAGGTCGAGCCTATGCGCCGTCCGGGTGGCAACATGATCCTTCTCGGACGCAACCAGCAGCGCGGTCTCTCCGAGGGCGTTCACAATGTCGATGTTCGGAAGGACGTGGCGGATCAGATAGGTGTTGCTGCCGGTTCCGGCGAAGACCCCCACCCGGCATCCTTCGGCCTGCCGGCCGTAGCCCGCGGATTCCAGGGCCTCGTAGGCACACTCGAGGAACTTCCGCTGCTGGGGATCCGTGATCTGGGCTTCGCGTGCGGAGAGGCCGAACAGTTCTGCGTCGAACTCCTCTGCCCCTGCGAGGACTCCCCGCACGGGCACATAGTCCAGGTGACTGTAATCGGACTCGGGGACCCCGGCTTCGGCCAACTGCTCAGTGGTGAATCGGGTTGTGCTCTTGGTCCCCGAGGCGACGTTCCGCCAGAACTCCTCGGGCGTGTTCGCGCCGGGCACACGCAGACTCATGCCAATCACCGCGACACCGCTGTTTGCTGTGTCGGCGTCGTGGCGGCCCTGTTCCGTGGCGTCAGTCATGATGCGTCACCGCTGCGGAGATGTTCCGCCAGTCCTTCGATCGTCGGGAATTTGAAGATGTCGACCACGCGTATGGCGTGGCTAGGCAGCGCCGCCTGCAGTGAGGTGTGGACGGACGCTGCGGTCAGCGAGTCGCCGCCCACATCGAAGAAAGCCTCGTCGTACTCGAAGTCAGTGGTCCCCAGAACGGTGGCCCACACGCCGGCGATCAGCTCCTCGAAGTCGACAGGGCTCTGCCCCATGCTGTGTGTCGCGTCTGGAATGGCAGGCACGGCCGCGCTTGTGCCCCCAGTGGGCTCGCTGTCGCCGAAGAGCTTCTCGGTATCGACCTTGCCGTTGGCGGTGATCGGGAAGGTACCTACCACGACGAACCGGCTGGGGATCATCGGCTCCGGCAGTTGGCCTCTAAGGTGCGCGCGCAGGCCTTCCGCCAGCTCGTGGCCCGCTGTCGAGGTCACGGCCGCGACCATCTGCTTGTGCCCCGATGGATCCGTCCGTACGGCCGCCACAGCGTCCTGAACGGCCGCGTGAGTACGCAGGCAGCCTTCGATCTCGCCGAGTTCGACACGGAAGCCGCGCACCTTGACCTGGCGGTCGTTGCGGCCGAGGAAGTGCAGGCGGCCGCGTTCGTCGCGCCGTACGAGGTCACCCGTTCGGTAGAAGCGTTCGGAACTCCCGGGAAGAGTGACGAAGGCCCGCGCCGTCGCCACAGGGTCATTGTGGTAGTCAAGCGCCAAACCCGAGCCGCCCACGAGGAGCTCGCCCGGCTCTCCGGCCGCAGCCGGCTGGCCGTCAGCGTCGACAACCATCACGGTGGTGCCAGCCACGGCTCGTCCGATGGGGAGCGGGTCTTCGACCTCCGCAGCGGACAGGACACTGTGCGTGCAGGAGAAGGTGGTGTTCTCGGTGGGTCCGTATCCGTTGGTGATCCTCAGTCCCGCGTGAGCCATGAGCATCCTGCGGACGTGGTCGGCTGGCACTACGTCCCCGCCGGTGACGAGCTGCCGTAGCCGGGAGAAGGCGTGCGGGGCGTCGTCAGCGACGAGTCTGAAAAGTCCAGCGGTGAGCCAGGCGACCGTTACCTCGCGCTCGTCTAGGAAAGAGGCCAGCTCTACCGGGGCGACGGGACCGTCGGGAAATACCTCCAGGGCCGTGCCGGTGGCGAGCGGGCAGAAGATCTCCAGCGTCGAGGCGTCGAAGGCGAGTGGTGCGAGCCGCAGGAAACGCTCGGCGGGCCCGCAGAGCAGGTACGAGGCACCGAGGGCCAGTCGGACCACAGCGCGGTGCGGAATGCGGACAGCCTTCGGCACACCGGTGGAACCAGAGGTGAAGGCGATGTAGGCGGGGCTGTCCGGTGTCAGGTTCACCGTGGCCGTAAAGGGCTGCGGCTGCTCCGACGGATGGTAGGGATCCACCCGAAGACAGCCGCCAGGGGTCAGCCGGGAGATACGTTCCGCAGCTCCCCCAGAAACGCCGTCGCCAATGACAGCGCGCGGTTCTACACGACTCAGCAACGAGACCAGGCGGGCGTCGGGCGTCGTGTGGTCGATCGCCGTATAGACGGCTCCGGCTCTGAGGACACCGAGGACGGCCACGATCTCAGCAGTCGACCGAGGGAGCGCCAGGGCCACGACGTCACCCTCCACAACGCCGCTCGCTCGCAGCCTCGCCGCCTGCGAGTCGACGGCCAAGGATAGGTGGGCGTAGTCCAGTGTGGCGTCGTCAGCCCTCACCGCTAGGCCTGTGGCGTGCTGGGCAAACACCGGGCCGAGGAGTTCCCAAATAGTGCTGTCGCCCTCCATCGCTGGTCCGCTGTGCGATCCGGGAAGGCTTGCCACGTCCTGCTGGGTCAACATGCCGTGCCCTCGTTCTCCTGCAGCCACTTCTCCACGCCTTCGAGGACCGGCGGGTGTGCCGTCAGGGATGTGTCCAGCTCTGGCAAGTTCACCTGCCGGAACCGGGTGCAGCCCAGCTCGGACCAGTCCAGGACGCCCGGGGCGGCAGGGGTCTGGGGGGCGAGGTCCAGGCGGTCGGGCAGGGAATATAGGAGCACTGGCAAGCCAACCGCTTGCGGCCGATAATCGACGACGATCCGCCAGAGCGAGGCGTAGACGTTCAGTCGCCGTTGGAAGGCTGCGGCGTCCTCCTCAAGGAGATCACGCCCAGACTCCTTGAAGCGGGCAAACAACGTTTCCGGAGTCAGGGGGCCGTTGTTCGGCTCGTCAATCCCGGCGCCCGCCATGAGCTGCGCCAGACGCTGCCCAACGATCTCGCCGTGGGGCAGATCGGGTGCGGCCAGGGAGGAGTCGAGCAGCGTAACGCTCAGAACCTCCCAGCCAAGCCCGGTCAGCACCTCGGCAAGGTGGTAGGCAAACACACCGCCGAAGCAGTAGCCCGCCAGGTGAACTCGGCGGGGTATCCCCGCAGCCGAGAGCACGTCGACGAAGTGGGCACTGAGTTCGGTCATGGACTCGACGGAGTCTTCTCCCGAGCACAGCCCAGGAGCGCGCAAGCCGTACACCGGCCGGTCAAATCCGCTGCCAGCAAAGGCTCCCAGGCCAACGAGGCTTCCGCCGCCGCCAGGCAGCAGGACAAGCGGCGCACCGTCGCCATCGGCCTTCATGGTGACCAGCCCCCGGGCGCCTGCGGTGTCCTTCGACCGGAGGAACTCAGCCTGCGTACGCACGCTGGCACGCTCGAACATCTCGTGCAGCGGGACTTCCTTGCCAAGTGCCACACGCAATCCGCTGGCAACCCGAGCTGCCTTGAAAGAGTCTCCTCCGAGGCTGAAGAAGTTGTCGTCGATGGAGACCGGCGGAGCGCCGAGAACCTTCTCCCACTGTGCTGCAACCAGCACCTCGATCGTGTCACGACCAATACTCACAGAATTCCCCCAAAATTACGCAGCGCCACCATCGAGCAAGCCGGTGGCGATAATTCTGCAGAGCCGTTCCCTGTTCCCGCGGGAGCGCAGATAAAAATGCCCTCCGGTGAACTCGAAAACTCGGCAGTCCCCGCTTGTGTGCCGACCCCAGCCCCCGAGGAGAGGCGGCGCCTGATAGTCATCCACTGGCGCCATGACGTCGATGGCAAGCGCCAGCGGTTCTAGCTGCACAAATACGTACGTCTCCAGGGCCTCATAGTCGGCGCGGACGTACTCGACCACTACGTTCCCCAGTTCCTCGTCTTCGAGGAACTCGCGAGGAATAGCGTCGAACCGCCTGGAAAGCTCGTGCAGTAGCTCCAGTCCAGGAAGCATATGCAACGCCGGCGCTGCTGGAATCCCGTCCGGTGGCGGGAAGGCGGACACGCCGAGCCACCTGGGCATGCGCATCCCCCGAGCGCGGATCACGCGACACACTTCGTACGCCAGCAAAGCCCCAAAGCTGTGCCCGAAGAAGCCGTACGGAAGGTCATCTGAGATGGCGGACGCAATCTCTTCCGCCATTTCTTTAACGTTCGCGATCGAGGGTTCTCCGAACCGCGCACCGCGCCCAGGTAGCTGCACCGCCACGAACTCGACCGAGCGGGCAGGATCGTCCCACCCTGAAAACTCGGCAGAAGAGCCTCCGGCATGCGCACATAGGTAGACCCTCGCAAGGGCTTCTGGCCTTGCTGGTGAAACCCTCAGGAGCATCATGCAGTACACGTTTCATTCGTAGAATCGTTTACGAGCTGACCGATTCCAATAACGCAAGCTTTATGAACGCAGTATGAACCAATGATCAACTGGCGGCGATGCTAACAATGGCCTGATCTTGAGTCAACGATGTTTCAACACTAAAATTCGAGGGCAACTTGTCCGTTATATCTGCACATGAGACGCTTTAGCCGCTGTCCGATAAGCGGAGGAGCGGGTCTGTTAATCGGAGTGTTTGGACATTACGCGCACTGCGATGTGAGATAGGACACGAGTAACCCGGCCGCGTAACGGCGGAACTCAGCAACTGTTCGTTCTCGAGCAGGACCTGGAGGTCGGCTGCAGCCAACTGCGGCAGCAGAACCCTGCCCGAAAGCCGGAACGTCCTCTACTTCCACATCCAGGCGCAGCCGCTGGAACCTGAGCGGATGTCTGTAGACGCCGCCGCGGTCGATGGACCGGTCGACGCTGATCTCCGCCACCAAGCCCGGGCTGACCAGGGTCGCGTCGCCAGGGCGTCGCGGGATATCCATGAGGCCGCCAAGCGGACGCCCCCCAGAGGTGTCCGCTTGGCGGCCGTCAGCGGTCGCTCTGGACACGGCGCGCACCTGAGTGGCCATGCGGCGCCGTACGGCCGATGATGTGGCGGGCCTTGGAGTCCTGGGACAACGAGTGCGTATCGGCCGCAACGAAGTAGCGCAGCCGGCCGCTCCGGGGTTCACGCCGCGGGGCCGCCGTCTCCGGCCCCGCGGCGCCCCTACGCAGCGGGCAGCCGCATCGCGATCCTGGCCTGCATCTCCAGCCCGGCCCGCTGTACGTCCTCATCGGCGCCGTCGAGCTGGGCGAGGAGCCGCACGAGGGCCTCAGCCTCACCGCGAGTCAGTAGCGGCAGCCGGTCACCGGGCTGATTCATCAAGTCGTCGAAATCCATGCCCGGGTAACGCTCACACCAGGGAGCGGTCACGCCTCGCCGTAGCCGGTGGCGTACCCCTGCGGCTCAGCCGCAGGGGTACGGCCATGCGCGCAGTCTCTTCCCCGCCCTCCCCACCGGCACCGGCCGCGCGAAAACGGGTGGGGCAGCAGATCGCGGCCTCTCGCGGGCAGCCACACCGGTGGTCGGCCGCAGAGTACGTTCGGACGTACGGGGTGCGGCCCTGGCCACGGGGCCGCGACGGGGGCTGCACCCCGACAGGGCTTGCCGACCGTGGAGATGCCCACGGCTTGAGCCGGTCCCTCCTGCGGGTGGACCCGGGTCCGGCGGCGAACCGCGTCGGTTCCACCGCCGTCGCAGGGCTCACGAAGCATTGACGAGCAGCACACCACGGAGTCTGGCCTGGTGGTCCTGGACATCACCGTCGGGGACGAGGACAGTGCATCGGCTTCACCCAGCTGGTCGACGCCACGGGCCGGGCCGGTGTACTGGGGGCCCGGCAGCTGGGGGTGCGGCGGGTCCACGACGTCTTCCGAAACGTCGCCGTGTGGGGCTACTGGCGCGGCGCTACTGCGCTGCCGCAGGCCCCGGAAGGCTCGATCGGCGTGTTCTCACTGCCCGACCATGGCTGGCTGTGGGCCATCCCGCTCCACGATGGGACCCTCAGCGTCGGCCTGGTCACCGACAAACGCTCCTTCCAGCAGGCCCGCGACACCCTTGGTTCCATAGACGCTGTCTACGAGGAAGCACTCGGCCGGTGCCCGCTGCTGAGGCGGATCCTCCAAGGGGCGCGCCAGGACTCCGCGCTGAAGACCGAAAGCGACTACTCCTACACCGCCGAAGCGTTCTGCGGACCGGGCTGGTACCTCGCCGGCGACGCCGCCTGCTTCCTGGACCCGCTGCTGTCCACCGGCGTGCACCTGGCCATGTACAGCGGGCTGCTCTCCGCTGCCGCGATCACCGCCGTCCTGCGCGGCGAAGTCGACCTGCTTGGCCGGGTCGACTGCTATGCCCTCATAGGTCGCGGTGGTGCGACCGAGGATGTCGCTGACGGTGGTGGCGCTCTTGCCCCGGGCGTCGGGCCCGCGATGTCCCCGGATGCGGCGGAGCCGGCGGCAGCGCGGCCAGTTCCCCAACAGGCTCTTCGAACAGCTCCGGGGGCAGAGCTGTGGTGGCCGCGCGCCGCTCGCGGTGGCTGCGCAGTCCGCGGCCAACCTGCTGTTTATCTCGCCCGCGCTGCCCGGCCGTAACCTGACCGCCGCCCGCACCCACCGCATCACCCGGCTCTGCGAACGCCAGGGCGTTCCCGTCCTCGCCGACCGACCGCGCCTGCATCCGAGCCGGCCCCTGGGTGACCACACCGAACAGACGGCTCCCGAACCTAGACCTCACCGCAACCCCGCGAACGATCAACCGGGTCCTGTCAGCAGCGCGAGCACCAGTCGAGAGACGCATCGCGCGACTGAAGTCCTGGCGAAACGCCCGCAGAGCCCGCTGCAGCCATAACGGCATGACCGTCATCGCAGCAGCCGTCCTCAGCCTGGGGTGTCAGCGCTGTGAAGGCTCACTGGCTGCTGCGGATGTCGTCGATCCGCTTCGCCAATTCCCGCGTCTGCTCGTTCAACTGCGCCTGCGCCTGCTTCTGCTCCTCGTCGCCCCGGGCCTTGAACGCCGGGCTGAAGTGCGGCCGGAGCTGCGTCCACCAGCCGTAGTCCAGCATCGCCCACGCCTGCGGGCACAGCGGGGCCCGGGTTTTGGGGAGACGGCCGCTGTCGACGAGGGACCGCTGGTATTTTTGCGGGTCGCTGCCGTACAGGTAGCACAGGAAGTTGTAGGCCCGCTGCTGGGTGACGGGGTGGTCGCTCGACATACTCTCCAGGGTCGGCGTTCCCTCCTTGCGGGCGATCTCGTCGAAGAGGATCGCGGCGGCCAGCGATGGCCCCGGCCCGACCTCGTCGACGGTGTAGAAGGACGCGAAGCCGTCGGCCGCGTCCTCTTCGAGGCCGAGGTTGGCCAGCAGCAGCTGGCGCTGCAGCGCATGGCCCATCTCGTGGCCGAAGATGAACTCGGTGGACAGCACGGTCAGATCGTCGGTGTTGTACTCCGACGCCGGGAACGGGTCGGGCCGCTCGACGGTCTTCACGACGTCGGCGAAGGCCTTCTTGATCTCGGCCAGGAACGACGGCGGGACGAAGACGGTCCTGCCGTCGGGTTGGGTGACGGCGTCGGTGACACCGCGTGGGACGTCGCCGGTGACCTTCACGACCAGATCGTGCGGGAGGGTGAGCGTTCTGTTCACCCAGTCCGCTGTCCGCTCCAGCACCCGGGCCTTCTGGATCAGGGCCACGACCTCCCGGTCCTGCGGTGCGACCGTGCCGGTCTCGTAGACGACCGTGACCCGCCCGGAGCGCGCCGGCTGTGGGTGGGGCCCTGCCCCGGGCTCCTGCCCGCGGTCTGTCGCCCCGCCACCGCATCCGGCTACGACGGCCCAGGCGAGAGCCAGCACGCCCGAGACCACGACGACGCGGGCCCTCCTTGAGCGACCGGCGGTGTTCGGCATCCTGATCAGCTCCCGTCGTGGGCTTGTCCCGCACCGATTCTGCGGCCACCGAAAGGCCACTGCCCGCCGGGCAGCCCGTTCGGGCGAGTACCCCGCCCACCGCCCGACGTCTGCCGACCACGCCTCCCACGGCGCGCGGTGGCCAGTGGCGGCTCGCTTCTTGGCCCATGGCGGCCGTCACGGTGACGCAGACGTCCTTGCCGACGGTTCTACCGTCAGTGTTGTCGTCAGGGTGACCCTCCTCCTTCTTCCGGGGTTTCTGGGGTTGAACGGGAGAGATCCTTACGGGAGGGCGGGAGCAAGGCATGCGACATGGCCTGCTGCGCCGTGCGAGCGAAGCATCGTGCGACTGAAGTCCTGGCGAATCTTCCACAGAGCCCGCTGCAGCCCCATCCGCATGTCGGTCATCGCCGTGCTCAACGAGTGTGCGGCGTCCGCACTCGGCGTTCCGGCTGGTGAACCGGCGAACCCGCAGCTGGAGTACGGCGCTTCGTCCGCCACTGGAGCGTCAGCAGGAAGCCGCAGGTAGGAGCCGTGAACCTGATCGGACCACCTCCCGCATCCCGGACATGAGGCACCCCCGGCGGTGCATCGCGCATCAACGCGCGCTGTCGCGATGTTCACCTCCACCGGTTCTGGCTCAGGTTCCGTGCAGTCGCCACGGTGAGTGACCGCTGGGCTTTCCCGAGCGGCATGCGAAGCCGCCCGAAAATGGATGGTGGTCAGGGCCGCTGGGCGGACAGTCCGGGCCGTGGAAGAGGTCGTGCTCCGGCTAAAGGAGCTGCTGTTCCCGGCGGTCGCGGACATCGCGGTGCTGTCGGTGGACGTGGAGATGGAGAAAGTGCGCCTTGATACGCAATGCACCACGGCCGGCGCCGCCTGCCCGGGCTGCGGAGCCTGCTCGACCCGGGTTCACAGCTCCTACCCTCGGTTTTACGCACTGATCGGACAGCCCGAGACCCTGGCCATCCTCGAGCGGATGGAGACCGTTCCGATGCTCCTACGTGGGCTGTGGGAGCAGGAGCTGGAGACCTTCCTGGACGACCTCGAGTTCGCGTGGGGGCCGCACATCCGGCTCAGCCGGTGAACGGCGGGGCCGCTGCCGCGCGTAGGCTGCTGGACATGGGTGCTGCGAAACGGCAGATGGAGCTGGAGTTCGACCGAGGGTGGTCCTCCAGCGGGGAGCACGTGTGCGCACGGTGCCTCAACGAGCCAGCTCTCCAGAGGGTGATCTCTGATTCCGCCCAGGACGACGAGCAGTGCAGCTTCTGCGGTCACAGCCCTGCCGCCGAGCTGGACGTTCTCACCGGGGCGTTCGTCAAAGGGTTGAGGACCGAGTACGCCAATGCGGATGACGAGGGAGTCCCCTACGTCAGTGCCGAAGGCGGCTACCAGGTCGCCGCTACCTGGGACACCTGGGACTTGGTCGGGGAGTACTACGACGCATTCGCCAACGAGAGAGTCTTCGAGGCGGTCCGTGGTTCGATCGGCGAACAGATGTGGACTGAAGTCGGGTGGCAGCTCCTGCGTTACAACGAGCAGCTCAGCTCCAGCTGGCAGAGCTTCTGTGAACAGATCCAGCACAAGACCCGATACGTCTTCTGGCTCCGCCGCGACGACGCGGACCAGGAGGAGGAGCGCTGGGGAGACATCCCCGCGGGACGCATCCTTGATCAGATCGGTCGCCACATCCTGGACTTCGACCTGGTCCGAGAGCTTCCCGCAGGCACTGCGCTGTGGCGTGCTCGCGAGGTCCGGGACAGTGAGGTGTCGGCAGCATCCGGCTGGGGTGCCGCCGACCTCGGCACCGCGCCCCGGCAGTTCGCACGGACTTCCAACCGGATGAGCCCGGCCGGAATCCCGATGTTCTATGGCTCGTTCGATCAGGACACTGCGGTGCAGGAGGTAACACGCGGCGAGCGACGACGGCTGGCGGCAGGCGCCTTCCAGCTCTCCCGCAGTTGCATGGTGGTCGACTTCACCCGGCTACCCGACATTCCGTCGATGTTCGACCTCGAGCACGGTCACCAGCGGCGCACCCTGCTGTTTCTGCATCAGTTCATTGAGCAGATGGCCAAGCCAGTTCGTGACGGCTACGACCAGATCGACTACGTGCCGACCCAGGTGGTCGCGGAGTTCCTGCTCAAGGTCTTCAATCCGGACAACCCCGCTCAGGGACTGCTCTACACATCATCGTTGAACGGGCAGCCCTGCGCGGTGTTCGATCTCGACAGCAGCCGCTGTGTGGAGCAGGAAGCGGGGTGGGATGCTCGGCCAAAGCCGTGTCTGGGGCTCATTCCCGGATCCGTACGGGTGATCGAGGCCAACGGCTGACAAGCACGGCGCCTGGGGCAGGAGCAACAGCGCGCATCACGGGACGTGAGGGGGGCGTCGTGAGATCAGCCGTCAGTACAGGCGCACGGAATCCGGACCAGCCGGTCGTCAGAACCTTGGTCGCTCCCGCGCCGGGAGTCTTCTGCTGGCTGTTGTGGCGTGAGCTGTGCGGCAACCGCCATGGTGTCGAGGCATTGGGGGTGATGCGGCGTCCTGGTACGTCAGTGTTCGGCCCGTCACGGCGGCGTACTGGGGGCGGGTGATGCGCTTGGATACGAATGAGGTATTGCTCGATCCGGGCTCGGCGCCGGCCGCGGTTGCGTCGTGGGCGCCGATGCCGATCGCGTCGCGGCTCGCCGAGGCCGCCCGCCGCGTGGAGGTGCTCCGGCCGTTCGACGGCCAGCGCGCCGCAGGCATCCGCAAGCAGATTTCAACGCTCCAGGCCTTGGTGGGGCGGGGAGAGTGCGAGCAGCGGCAGCGGGCGGCGTGGCGGACCTTGAAGGCCGAGATCGCGACGTTCCAGGACCTGCACTGTGCGGGCGCGGCGTCGCCCGGTTGACCGGTGTGGGATCGGGGGCCGGGTCTGCGTGGGCTGCTGGCAGTCGTGCGCGGACCCGCCGTCCGTGCTTGAGTGCTTGCCGGTTTACCGGGGTGCGGGCCAGGCGAGGTCGGGCTCGACCGGCTGGCCGTAGACCGTGCCGTCGACGCCCCAGCCGTAGAGCTGCTGGACTTGGTTCATGAACCAGTCCGCGCCGGTGCGCGCTGTTTCGAGGCCCTGTTCAGGGCCGCCCCCAGCTGGCGGACGCGGTCTTGGACCTGGTCGTCGAGTTCCCAGCCGTCAAGCCGGATCCTCCCCGCCTCGTCCAGAACCAGCGGGGTGTGGCCCTCCAGCTGGTCCCACAGGTCAGTGGCCTGCTCGGCCGTGGTACGAAATCCGTGCTCACCGAAGACGGTGCGGAGGAAGGCGGTGTAGAGGGCGATGGAGGGGATCGCGCTGGATGCCTGGGTGACGGCTGCGCCTGCCACGACGGTGAACGCGCGGCCGTCCTTCTCTTTGAGCAAGGTCGAGTTGGTCAGGTCGCGGGCGGTCTGCTCCAGGTGCTCCTTGGCGGCGCCGATCGTGCCCTTCCGGTACACCGGCGCGGTGACCTCCGATCCGACGTAGGTCAGGGCCACGGTGGTGAACTTGTCCGCGAGGAGGTGGCGGGCGGCGAGGGCGCGCACCCACAGGTTCCAGGCGTCGCCGCCTATCACTGCGACGGTCGCCCGCGTCTCGTCGTCGGTGCCGGCCTCGATCCGGGCCCAGGACACCTTCGGGTCGGCTGCGGAGAAGTCCAACGCTGGGGCCTCGTAGGTGAAGCTGCAGCGCCACGCAAGCGAACCTGGCCAATTCTTGGCCAGCAAAGGTGGTTGGTCACGTAATAGTCGCGTGCGTCCTGGTCGCCCTCGCCACCCGCCTGCGCAGCCTCCTCGCCCGCCCCGCCTTCCGGCACCGCTGGGAACTCACCACCGGCTGGCTCTTCATCGCCATCGGCATAGCCGCCACGGCATAACGCCCAGGGCGCAGCGCGGCCATCGAGCACACGGGCTACAGCTCGGCCTTCGGCGCCTCTCCGTGGTCATCAGGCAGGACGTTCGAGGGAGGCCCCGAGTTGGGTCCAGCCAGCCGGGTCGGAGCCGCCGCCGTTGAAGCCGTAGACGCCGGTACCGCCATCGGCCTGCTGGAGGAGATCGTCGGCGTGGGAGTCGGCGGTGAGGTCGGCGAAACGGACCTGCTGGTGGGCACGGGTGGCGCCCCACGCAAACCTTGCCGAGTTGATGCTCATCCGCACGGCGGTGCCGTCAGTGGGTACACGGGCATCCACCGTCAAAGCTCGTCACCGAGGGAGCCGTTCACATGGATGTACGCGAGTATCTCGCCGCGAAGCGGGCGCAGCGGGCGCAGCGGGCGCAGCGGGGGGAGCGGACGCGGGAGACCGTAGCCGTGGTTCGGTCTCCCGCTCGTCCGGTGGTACGAGCCCTTGCGATGCTGGCCGCCTTCGTCGGGACGGTGCTGTTCAGCCTGCTCCTGGCGCGGGTGACCCTGGAGCCCTCGGCGGCTTCGGCAGGCGTGGTGCACAGCAATACCCGACCGGGCGCCTCGATCAGCCTCTACCTCGACGGGGCGTCCGTTCGGGAAGCTGTCAAACAGCTCGGCGGCAACGTTCTGCTGGGCGTGCCGTTCGGGGTGCTCCTCCCGGTCCTCATCCCGCAAGCACGCGGGGTGCTGCGGCTGTCGGCGGTGACGGCGGTGGTGATGACCCTGGTGGAACTCATTCAGGGCTCCCTGGTCACCGGACGGGCCTTCGACGTGGACGACGTCCTCCTGAACGTCGCCGGTGCGCTTCTCGGCTACCTCGTCCTCGGCCGCCGGATGGGCCGCGCCGTCCACCCGCGCCGCCACCACTGGTGGCACCGCCTGACCCGCCGCGGCGACCGTGTGCCCGCCCGCGGTTCCGGCGTACGTACGCGGCTGGTCGAGCGCACCGAAGAGGGTTCCGGAGCCAAGTGATCCGGCCACGCCACCGGCACTCGGGTGGACGGGCGCCGGGTGCACGCACCCGTACCGATGGCACGACCACTGGCCCGGCAAGGAGCCGGCTCGGTAGACGCGTCGACGCCCGTGGGGGCCGTGGCTCCCACGGGCGTCGAGCGGGAGGAGTGCCCGGCGGGTCAGGCCGCCACGGCGACCGGGGCCGAGAGTGCCGCGAGGGCCTGCGATCGGCCGTCATAAACGTCCAGTGCCCCCCTCACGGCTGCGGCCGCCAGGCTCCGGCGGGTTTCGGGGTCGGCAGCGACGACGCCCAGCGGCACGTCCGCGTACCGACACATGCGGTGGGCCCGTATGACCGTGCTGACCGCCGCGTCGCTCACCGGGCCGTCGGACAGTTCCAGTACGAGGGGCGCGGACCGGTGGGCGGCGAGGCTGCCGTCGATCTCCCACGCGGCGGCGGCCCGCCCGGCGATGTCCAGGTCGGCACGCAGACGGATGATCAGTACACCGCTCTCGGTCACCTCGAAGGGCAGCACGGGCGCTCCTATTCTCCACGACCACTGTTGTGCAGGCGCGGATACCCGCGGGACGCGGTGACATGCGTGGGGCGGACGGGGCCTCCGGCGCGGTCGGTCCTCCGGTGTGGTTCAGGGCTTCAACCCTGACCAGGGGCTCTCGTCGTCGTAGTCGGGGAACTTCAGGGTGTGGTGGACGAATGTCTGAGGCGTGTTTCACGAACCTGTTGGGCCTGACCCAGCCATGCACCGCTCGTCGTGGTCGACGGCACCTTTTTCTCGTACGTCGTCCTGAGCGACTCGAACTTCCCGGCCATGGCATCCCAGGCCGCGGCGGCCGTGCCCAAGGTGGTGAAGTCCGTGGTCACCTCGTGGTAATTCAGCATCAGCTTCGTCCCCACCGCCCAGAAGCTGCTGGTACCCGTCCCTGACGGCCAGATCCTGCTGCTGGAAGAGGAGGCCGGAGCCGCTCAGCGCATTCGCTTCGCCGGTAAGCCGGCCCAGGAGCAGCTTGACCTGGCCCGACCGGGTCTCCTCGACCGTCTGGAGGGCGGAGGCCGTCTGCCAGCCGCCGAAGGCGGTCCGGGCGGCGGTCGTCGCGGTGTCGGCGTGGTCTCCTGCACGGGCGGTGTCCGGGCACAGGACCTGCCGGATCGCCTCCGCTGCGGCCTTCTTGCCACCGGCCGAAGTCTTCAGGTCGGGCGCCCCCTCGCTGCCAGTTCCGCCGCTTGCGCCGCCATCGAGCTGTGAGACGCATCCCGGCCTGCTCGGCCCTGATCTGCGACCACTCTTCGTCAAATGACATGCCCCACCCCCCCGGTTGATCTTGATCCCCGACCCGCAGCCTACTGAGAGGAACGGCCGGCGAGCGGTCAGGTTCGTAGGTGAATGGCGGGATTTCGTTGCTACGAGGGCGCCGGCCGAACACACGCCATCGCCGGCGTGGACCATCACGGTCGGCGGCACCGCCCATGCGCTACGGGATTAGTGGTGTTCACCCACATAGTGCTTTCACCCATTGAAATCCTGGTCGGATGCCCTCCTGTTGTCTTCCATGGCAGTGAGATCTGTCGTACATCGCCAGCGGGCTTATGCCGTGCAGGGGACATTGCCAGGCCGTGTGTCGGAAGTGATCTAGTGACCTGGTTCGGAAAGTCTTCGAAGGTCGCCCGGCTTTCAGGCACAGCCATCAGCGGTGTGAAGACGCGCCGCGCCCCGGTCGCTAGCCGACGGAAAGGACCCGGTCGGGCCGACCGTTTGGGGCGATGGTCACTTCGTGGACCGCGCCTGCCTGGGTTGTCATGCGAATTCGGCCGGGAGCCGCCCACACGGTCTCGCTGAGCGCATTGTCTTCGGAGTCGCTGTTGAAGCAGCCGACACTCCAGCGGCGTTCCAGCGGTGGTTTCCCCTGGTCGACGTAGACGCACCAAACCGGGTCAAGAGAGCCGCTCCGCGCTACCACGAGCAGCTGGCGGTCGCCGCGATCGGGGGCCGGCTCAGTCTTCACCTCCTCGTCCGAGCCACCGAACGCAGCCGAGACAAAGCCGCCGAGAAGCAACGTCGGTGCGCCGATGACGAGCAGTGTGGTGATCAGAGGCACGCGCAGTGAAGACTTCGTCAGCCCCAAGAGGACTGCCCCTGTCAGCGCGGCCAGGGCGAGCCATCCCAGCAACAGGATGTACTCACGGATCCCGATCAGCAGGGTCAGCGAGCCCTCGTCTCCCGACTCAAGTCCGGCCACGGCCGTAGCACCGAGGACGACTGACACCGTCAGCAGCAGGAAGGCCGACGGCCTGCGATACCGCGTGAAGTTCATGATCCCCCGAACGACGTGGATCACGCAGCATAAGAGGTAAGGCACGGCCGAGGCCAGGGCCGATGGGCATGGGTCACAGCCACTCGTTGATGGCTGCGGTGAGGACGGTCGCCTCATAGCGGACGGCGAGCCCGGTAGGTTCGCGGCCAGCGAAGGAACGCTGCCGGCACGGGCGGCTGCCCGGCGCTGTAACCCCTCAAACGACAGGGCGCCGGCCTCGCTGTCCCACACGAGCAGTTCCCCATCGAGGAGCAAGCCGTGCGGCAACTGCGCCTCCGCAGCCGCGACGAGATCGGAGAACGCGCCTTGGACCAGAGCGCCGCGGCGGGTCTGGAGCAGCGCCCGCCCACCCGGCCCGGCCGCGGTGACACCAGCACCCGATACCCGTCGAGCTTCTGCTCGAAGGCCAGGTCGCCCGCCAGGCCGCCGGATCCGGGGACGGACTCGGCGGCCTGGGCGAGCATCGGCTCGAGGGGCGGAAGCAGAGGCACTCGGGGCGGCCTCCTTCGCCGCCGCGTCGGGCCTGGCACGCCCAGCATGACCGGCGGGCCGGGCCAAGGCCCGGCGGGCGCTGCCGAACGGGCCGGCCCTGTCGCCCGAGCGGCTGCCACTCCTGCGGCCATTCCTGTGGGTCCTTGCCCCTCGGACCTCGCCTTTGATGGGTCTCGTTATCGATGCGCCGCTGCCCGCCCTCCGCGGCACGCCTCGATCGCGGCCCGGACCCCCCAGGCCAGCCAGGCGGCCCGCCACTCCTCATGGGCCACCTCGACCAGCCGCCGTCCCGAGAAGGTGGGCCGTGACGGTCCTGGACGGCGCGGAGCTGCGGCCAGGCAAGTCGGAGCGTTTCTGTGCGTGGATCAAGTCGGCAGAGAGTAGGTATCAGTCACGGCCGGATCGCAGACCCGCCACCAACAGTCCCCCGGCGCCACGAGCCCCAGCGGGGACTCGCACAATAATTCGAACACGTGATTGAATAAGTGGATGAAGTCCTTCCCGTTCCCCGCCGACCTGATCAAGCTCCAGCAGCAGTGGACCGCCGCCTACCGGCGCCTCGCCGACCGGCCCGGGCACAGGGAAGCGGAGCTCCGGCGGGAGCTGATCGGGCTGTCGTGCCGGATCAGCGCGCACCCCTACTGGGAAGCGTCCGGATGGTCCACCGCAGGCCGGGTCGAGCTGCGTCAGGCAGCCGAGGCAGCGCAGCGCGGGGCGGTACACGCCCGTGACGGGTTCGCCGCGGCCGGCGCAGGGGCGCGGTCGAGGTGAGCGGGGTCCAGGCGCGCCTGGACCAGTGGCGGGCCGTGCGGGCCTGGCTCCAGTGGCAGCAGCGGCAGGTCGAGGAGAGGATCCGCGGCCTGGAGGCGGAGCTCGCCGCCGAGCAGTCCCGCCGGCCACTGCCGCCGCCCCCGGACTGGAAGGCCGAGTCGATACGCACGGCGGCCGGCGCCAAGCCTCTGAGGATCCACGTCGGCGACTGCACCATGGGCAAGGGCAAGCCCATCGACCGCGACCAAGCCCGCCGCATGCTCGCCGACGACATCGAGGCCTGCCCCTACTGCAACCCCGACAACGCCCTCGGCCTGCTGGACTGACCGAACCGTGCGCCTGGCGGATCTGCGGACCTCACCGGCGAGCTGGTGAAGCGGCGGGGCGGGGGGCCGGAGACCCGGATCGAGTCGCCGCCCTGGTCCTGCGGGGTGGCCTGTCTTCGACTCACTTCCTGCGGTCAACCTCTCGTGCTCTGATCTCGGGCAGCCGGTACTCGTATTTGCGGGGCCGGAGGTGTTCTTCGGCGGGTCCCACTCGGTGTTAGGTTCGTCCTGTTCTGCCCCTCGGGGCGACGTTGTCGCCCATCAGCGTCTCGGAAACGTTCTGGATCACGACGCCGCGGGTCACGTCCGGCTGGAACGGGATGATCGCGGGCGGGCGCCGGTCGAGGGTGGGGGCATGCCCCCCACGCCCCGTTCGGTCATCTATCCGCCCGATGAGATCCGCAGACGGCTCATCCTAGAGACGGCGACTCCATCGGTGGCGCCCAGCAACCTTCGGACATCCTCGACTTCCTTCAGGACGCAGGGACGGAAGACTCTGAGGGCTTCGACCGTGCCGCCGACGCCGGTGACACACCGAAGCCATGGACACGCTCCGAGACGCCGGTGGCGCAGCCGGTGAACCTTCGAGCTGACCGGAGCAGGCTCAGCACAGTACGGCCGCTAGCAGGCCGATGAACGAGGAACGGGCGGCCGAGCTGGAGGAGCTCGGGATCGTGTGGGACACCGCCAACGCCGCCTTCGAGCAGCCGGACCCCTGGCCGCCTGGCTGATCCGTCACCCCGGCGTGGAGATCATCTGCCGAGGTCCTGGTGAGTAGCGCCCAGCGCAAGGAGGTCAGCGCCGTGGGGTCCGCTGTAAAGGCTTCGGAGGGTGGCACAGCGACGGATCCAGCGCACACGTAAGGGGACCCACACCTCGCTGCGCCGCATCCTCGACTGGGCCGACCGCTACCACGTCAAGGTCATACTCGACGCCCACCAGGACGTATACGGGCCGCACTTCGGCTCCCGTGGCGTCCCCGACTGAGCCCGCATGTGGATGACAGTCGCCTCAGCCATCGGCCGGCATCCGGCGCTGCTCGGCTACGACCTGATGAACGAGCCGTTCGCGAAGTTCCTCGAGGGCGAAGACCTCCCCGCCGCCGCGGCCCGCTTCGAGGCCGGCGAGCTCACCGACATGGGGAACCGCCTTGCGCGCGCGACCCGCCTGGTAGACCAGAAGTCGTGGGTTTTCGTCGAACCCACCGTCATCGTCGGTCTCGGCGTCCCCACCCGGATGGGGCACATCGACGCCCTGCACGCCGGGTACGCGCCGCACTTCTACGACACCCCGATGGAAACCGGGGCCGCCTACGACCCCAACGGCACCTTCATCCCCGCCTACGAGGCCGCGATCAGCGACTACCCGACCCGCAACCGCATGCCGGTGATCGTCAAAGTGGGGCGCCAACCCTTACGTGGCGCACGCGAGCCAGTTCGTCACCGACGTGACGGCCTCCCTGGACCGCTTCTCCAGCGGCTGGACGGGTTGGCAGTGGTGCCGGGGCGGCGACTACTGCTTCTCGACCAGACAGGCACGGCGAAGCCGAACGCCCGGCTGCTCGTCCAGCCTTCCGCGCGGGCCGTCGCAGGTGACCCGCTCGGCCTCGCGTACGACCCCCGCCACACGCATCTACACCCTCACCTTCCGCACCCGCGACCATGCCGGGGCCCCACCCAGATCACCGTGCCCGAGGACACCTACCCCGACGGCTACCGCGTCACGGCCCAAGGCGGCCACGCCAGGTGGGACGGCCACGGCCAGACCGTCACCGTGAACACCTGGACGAGGCGGAACCACATACAAGGTCACGATCGGCCCGAGGTAACCCCACCCGATCGCTCACTCCGGAACGACACCCGTAGCCTCGCGGTCTCCTTGTACGGCCCCGGCCGCGGGCGCCGGGTGTGAACGGCCGCAGCGCCGCTCGGCGTCACGCTTCTGACCGAGCCCTGCGGGTGACTGGACGCGCTCGGTATCGCAGACGCGCTGACCGCTGCGGCCGGTCGGCGACAGCGTCACCGGACTGGGGGGCCGGACCGTGTCCATGCCTGTTTGCAGAGGACCTGCTCGACGATCCCCGACAGCAGCTGCCACGGCTTGCCGACTTCGGGACGGCCCCTTCTTTTCGTCCACTTGACGATATGAATGCCGACCGTTATCGTCATAGTGACGAAATCAGGGGGTTCATCATGGCCGACATCACCCGGCGCTTTGGCTGGCGTCATCTGCGATCCGCGCCCACCACCCACATCCGCCACCACAAGCGCGGCCGGCTCGTCCATGACGGCCGGGGGCTCAGCTTCTGGTACCGGTCGTTGTCTGCGGCGCTGTCCGAAGTGCCCGTCGACGACCGGGAGCTGGCTATGGCGTTCCACGCCCGTACGGCCGACTTCCAGGACGTCACCGTGCAGGCCACCGTCACCTACCGGATCAGCAACCCGGCCGAGGCGGCGGACCGGCTCGACTTCTCCGTGGACCCGGACACCGGCAGCTGGCGCGGCGCGCCCTTGGAGCAGATCTCCACCCTCCTCACCGAGACCGCACAGCAGCACACGCTGGACGTCCTGGCCCGGACGCCGCTGGCCGTCGCCCTGGTGGACGGCGTCGCCTCCGTACGGCAGAGCGTCGCAGCCGGTCTCGCCGCCGAGCCCAGACTCCCGGCCACCGGCATCGACGTGGTGGCCGTGCGCGTCGTCGCGATCCGACCCGAAGCCGAGGTGGAGCGCGCCCTGCGCACACCGGCCCGCGAGCAGATACAGCAGGAGGCGGACCGGGCCACGTACGAACGGCGGGCCGTCGCCGTCGAGCGCGAGCGTGCGATCGCCGAGAACGAGCTGGCCAGTCAGATCGAACTGGCCCGGCGCGAGGAGCAGCTGGTCGAGCAGCGGGGCATCAACTCGCGTCGCGAGGCCGAGGAGAAGGCGGCGGCCGACAGCGTACGGACCGAGGCCGAGGCGGCCCGCAAGGTCCGCCTGGCCCGGGCGGACGCCGAAGCTGCGCGCGAGACGGGCTCGGCGCGGGCCGAGGCCCAGGCTGCCTGGCTCCAGGTGCACGGCGAGACCGGCCCGGGCACGCTGTACGCCCTGGCGGCGACCCGGCTGGCAGAGAACCTGCCCCGGATCGAGAGCATCACGCTCACCCCGGACGTCCTCACCGGCCTCCTCGGCAGGCTCGGGCGTCCGGACCCCGGGGCGGACGCGTGAGCCTGGCCCCTCGGGCGGTGCTCGTGCACCGCAGGACCGAGTACGAGGAACTGATCGGCCGGCACGGGACACACGGGCAGGCGGCGTTCTTCCTCTCCAGCCGGGGACGCTCGATCGACGAGGTGGTCAGCCGCCACGACCGGACCCGCCAGGCACTGCGCGAGGTGGCTGCGGCCGTGCCACTCACCTGGCGCAGCTCCCAGGTGGAACGGGCGGACCTGGACCGCTTCCTGTTCGCGCCGGAGGACGTGGTGGTCGTGGTCGGGCAGGACGGCCTGGTCGCCAACACCGCGAAGTACCTCTCAGGGCAGCCGGTGGTCGGCATCGACACCGACCCGGGACGCAACCCCGGAGTCCTGGTCCGTCACCGCTGCGCCGACACGGGCGCCCTCCTTCGTGCCGCGACCGCCGGGGGACGGACGGACGACCTGACCATGGTCGAGGCCGTCGCCGACGACACACAGCGTCTTCTCGCGCTGAACGAGATCTACCTGGGTCCGCCCGGCCACCAGACGGCCCGCTACCGCCTGGGCCCCGACAGCGAGAAGGGTCCGGGCGAGGCCCAGGCGTCCTCCGGCGTACTGGTCGGCACCGGCACCGGAGCCACCGGCTGGCTGCGCTCCCTGTGGCTGGAACGCGGAGGCACCGCGCAGCTGCCCGCTCCCTGCGACCGACGGCTCCTGTGGTTCGTACGCGAGGCCTGGCCGTCGCCCGCGACCGGAACCTCAAGGGTCTGCGGCCATCTGGAGCAGCGACAGGGACTACGACTGACCGTGGAGTCGGACCGGATCGTGGTCTTCGGCGACGGCATGGAGGCCGATGCCCTGCAGCTGACCTGGGGCCAGAGCGTACGCCTGGGCATCGCGGAGACGTCGCTGCGCCTGGTGACGTGAGCGCTGGTCCGACCGGCGCCCGGTGCCGGCCGGGCCGGTTGGCCGGCCAGGATGGCGGGCGCCGCGGTCGGAGCCGGTGCTCCCGCCACCGACCACCCCGCTTTGACGACCTGCCCGGCAGCAACGGCTCGATGCAGGCCGCTGTCCTCCTTCGAGGACGCGCGCCGGCAGGTCGTTCTCTCAGCTCTTGACGGCGTCCGCGATCTGCTGGGCGCCCTGGGCGGGTGTGAGGTGCGTGGTGTCGACGACCTCGGCCTCGGCGTGCAGCCACGTGCGCGCCGCCTCGGCATGGCCCCTGCGCCGGTCACTTCGCGTCGTGCTCGGCGCCGGGTTGGCGTAGGACCAGCAGGATCAGCAGAGCGAAGGCCGCGAACGCGGTACCGGTGCGGGCGAGGTTGAAGATCTCCCAGCGATCGAGGATCTCGGCGTGATCGACGGGCGGCGAGGTGACGGCCCACCCCTTGATCCGGCCGTTGATGGGGACGTTGCCCAGCCGGGTTATCAGGAAGGAGGCCAGTACCAGCAGCCCCGCCCCGCCGGCCAGCCATCGCGGGGTGCCGCGGGTCATCACGGCGAGCGTCGCGGCGCTGAGGGCGGACAGCACCATGGCGCCCTGCATGGTGATGCCGTTCATCTCCATCAGCCGGGCGTGGAAGGCCGTCACAGGTCTGACACGGTCAGAGCTGGCCGTCTCCCGGCTCGGGAGCCAGGACCCAAGTCGAGCTGCTCGCCGGAGGGGCCGATCTCTTCGGCGAACAGGCCGACGTGGTTGGCGTAGGTGAGCACTTTGGAGAAGGCGTAGCGTGCCTGGGTCAGGCGTCCGGCGCGGGCGAGTGCCTCTACGTACAGGAAGCTGACAGGTTGAAGGTGCCCTCGGAGCCGCGCAGGCCGTCGGGAGAAGCGTCGGCAGCATGAACGCCTCGTAGGCCCCGCGAGCCGGCTCACCCCTGCCCGGCCTGGTGGTGCCGGCCGGCTTACCGGTCGAAGCCAGTTGCCTGTTCCGTCACCGAGGGCGAGGGCGGTGTTCCGATCGCCATTGCCGGCCTGCGCGCCGGTTTGGTGGAAGTCGAGGGCAGGGGTGTCGCCGAGTCCAACGGCGGTGTTCTGGTTACCGACCCCGCTCTCGGCGTAGCCGCCGTCGCCGATGATGACGGCGGTGTTGGCATCGCCCTGGACCGCCCGCGCCAACGTCGTCGCGCTATTCGTTTCGTCCAGGGGGACCGGCTCGCCGATCGCGATGGCGGTGTTGCCGCTCCCGCCTGTCGCCTCCGCGGAGCTGGATCCGCCAGAGGCGATGGCCAGAGATCCGGCACCTGTTGCCATACACGTCGCCGTGCCTGTACGCACCAGAACTCGTCCTTCGGCTGCGACGCAGCTATCCGGAGACGCCGCCGCGGCCGGCGGCGCCCACCAGACCAGCCTCAGGGTGGTGGCCGTCGCCGGCATGGCGACCGGGAGTACTGGCGGCGATCGTGTTCGTGGCCACGTCGGGCTGCACGTGGCAGCAGTTGCCGGCAGCGTCGTTCGGACCGTCGGGGGCAACGGCTCATCGGCGCTTCTCCGAGTGGACGAAGGCTAAGGTGTGGGCCAAGCTCCACCGCCTGGTCCTTGACGAGCTCGGCTCCCGCGGCGAGTTGGACTGGTCCCGCTGCGCGATCGACTCGGTGAACATGCGGGCTCTGAAAAGGGGGACCTGACAGGTCCGAATTCTGTGGACCGGGCAAGTACGGCTCGAAGATCCACTTGATCACCGAGCGGACCGCTCTGCCCCTGTCCGTCGGAATCTCGGGGGCGAACCTGCACGACAGCCAGGCTCTGATCCCCCTGGTGAAGGGCATACCACCCATCCGGTCGCGCCGAGGGCGCCGACGACGCAGGCCGGACAAGCTGCACGCCGACAAGGGCTACGACTACTCCCACCTGGCGATGGTTACGCGGACGCGGCATCAGCCACCGCATCGCCCGCAAGGGAATCGAGACCTCGCAGCGACTGGGTCGCCACCGCTGGACCATCGAACGCACCCTGGCCTGGCTCGCCGGCTGTCGACGCCTCCACCGACGCTGCGAACGCAAGGCGGAACACTTCCTGGCCTTCAGCAGCATCGCCTGCACCCTCATCTGCTACCGCAGGCTCGACAGCCAAGTGCGCCGCTAATTCGATGGCGCGCATCGAACGGTGCCCCCACGCTGGGCACCGTGGTAGAACCCAAGCACCAGATCCGCGCCCTGTACACGGCTTCCACGGTCACCGTCTACCAGGCCTACGGGCCGGAGATCGGCCTCCCCGCGGCCCGGGACGATCGCTTCCCGGCGGCCTGGCAGCGGGACCGGATGACATGGATCAAGCCCTCCTTCCTCTGGATGATGTACCGCTGCGGATGGAGCTCCAAGGCCGGCCAGGAAACCGTCCTCGCCATCGAGATCACCCGAGAAGGCTTCGAATGGGCACTGGAACATGCCTGCCTGGCCCACTATGAGCACGGGCTACATCCTGACCGCACGACCTGGAAACGCCAGTTGAAGCGGTCTCCGGCCCGGGTGCAGTGGGACCCGGAACGTGACCTCCACCTGCAGCCGCTTCCTCACCGCTCGCTGCAGCTCGGTCTCACAGGAGAAGCCGCACACCGCTACGCGGACGAGTGGACCGTCTCCATCACCGACATCACCACACTTGCGCACACGATTCACGACCACGTACGGGACGGGGACCTGACTGCAGCACGACGCCTCCTACCCGCAGAGCATTCCTACCCAGTGCCCGAAGGAGGCTTGGACCACTTGCACCGGTGAGCGGAGCCGCCAATTGAGATGGGCTCTTAGACGAGCAGACCGTCACCGTTCCGGGGACCGAGGCTGCCGCGCTGATCGTCCCGAGCCTGGCCGGTTCCCTGACCGCCGTGCTTGACCAGCGCAAACTTCTGGCCGGACGGATCGAGGAACTCCTGGAGGCCCACCCTCTTTCGAAGGTCCTGAGGTCGATGCCGGGAGTCGGCGTCAGGACCGGAGCCAGGATCCTGATCGAGGTCGGTGACGGCAGCACCTTCCCAACCGCAGGCCACCTCGCTTCGCTGACCTTGTCGGCCCCAGGGGGCGGCAGGGTCAGTCGGCGTTTTCGAACGAGGCACCGATGTTGTTCCACATGAAGGCCCTTCCAATCCGGGCGCCCTTTGGCCCAGCCATTCAGGGCGATGATCACCTTTTCATGGGAGATCGTCCTGGTCTGGTAGTGCTCTGCCGCCGTCCCGTCACGGAACTCCAGCTGATAGGTGTTGTCATCCCTCAGCCACACCTGGACATACCAGTCGCCGTCCGCCTCATCATCGACTCGCTCGACGATCACGAAGGCGTTGCCCCGCCCGAGATTCGCCACCATCCGGCTCAAGGCCGTGGGCCCCGGGACTCCTCACCTGACGACCGTGCCCGTCTCTCGCTTGCAGCATGGCCTGATCATTCCCTACAGCTCTGACACCAGTCGAAGAGCAGCCACGTCACGCCGGCTCTCCGCTCCCCACGTTCCCCAGGTTGGTTCACTCCGTGAACCAACTGGGGCGAAGCGTAGCTCTGAGGAAAATTCGGGCTGTGACCGCGCTTCCGTGTGGCTACGGCTGGGTGGGATGAGCAGGGGACCGCTGCCGCGCTGCTTCCCGCCGTCTGGAGGACCTCCATCGTCAAGCCCCCTCACCACAACGGTGCCTGCCAACCGTCTCGCGACCGTCGCGAGGCCCTGGCCAGGACGGTGGATGGACCTGGTTATGCTCCGGGTGATGCCAAGGACACCTTGATCGGCCCGGAGAGGGCCGAATACGGGTGTGCCGTTTTTTGGGGGGAACTTGAAGAGATTGAAGAGGGTGCTGGCCGGTTTGTCCGCGGCAGCGGCCCTGGTAGCCCTCACGCCCAGCCCGGCGCAGGCCGTGGAGGGCGATGGTGGGCCGGTCAAGCGCGAGCTCAAGGTGCTGACGTGGAACATCTGCGGTGAGAACCTCGTACTGCGCGGCAGTGCACCCGGGTACTGCCCGCACCGGCCCGACGTCGAGGGCAAGGCGAAGAAGGTCGCGGAACTGGCGACGACGCACAACGCCGACGTGATCATGCTGCAGGAGGTCTGCGGGTACCAGGGCGACGTCAATGCCATGGCGGTGCGCAAGGCGCCGCGTGAACCAGGGGACACGTCGCCGTTCCCGGGCCTGAACAGCAAGAGCCACATGGCGTACCTGCAGCAGCAGCTCCCCGGGTGGACGTTCGCCCACGCGCCCGGATTGAGGTCGACGGACAAGGAGTCCTACTGCCGCAACTCCACTTCGCCCGGATACGGCGAGATCGGCGGAGAACGCGGCGTACTCATCGCGGTCAAGGGGGCGCTGCAGGACGTCCGGCGGATCGAGACGCTCCCCGGAGACCCCGCGGGCAACTCCCAGCAGGCAGTCTGCGGGCGGCTCACCGGATGGCCGGATCTGCTGTGCACCGCGCACCTGTCGGCCTCCAGCAACTCGGACCAGGCGAAGCAGGTGGCCGAACTCAAGAAGCAGCTCGGCGGAGACTCCTGGGCGCCCGACGTGGTGATCGGCGGGGACCTCAACGGCAGTCTGACGGACCCTGACCTGGCCGGGCTGACCGGAGCACTGGACCCCTGCGAGACGGACAAGCACACCGCGCAGACCTGGGCGCCCACCGCCTCGGCGCCGAGCACGTGGTCCCTCGACCACTTCTTTGCGAACAAGTTGAACGCCGGTACGCGTTGGCTCGGCTCCTCCTGCGAGGTGGACCACGCGGCGCTGGACCGCACCCACAACCTGGCCGGCACCGAGCCCGACGGATGGTCGGACCACGCCCCGGTCATCGCCACCCTGCGTCAGGCCCCGGTGCCGGGCGCCCTGGTCCCAGGCGACATGACCGGGGACGGCAAGCCCGACCTCGTCGCCGTCGACAGCGACGGAGCCCTGCGTCTCTACGCCGGCCGCGGGGACGGCAGCATCACCACCCCGCCCCAGAAGATCGGATTGGGCGGATGGACAGGCGCTTCCGTCGCGCACCGGGGCGACTGGAACGGTGACGGCCGGGAAGACCTGCTCGCCCGAGTCGGCAGCGAGCTGCGCGTCTACCCCAACCTCGGCGCCGGCACCCTCGGCAGTCCGGTGCGGGTCGCTTCGGGGCTTTCCTTGAACGCCACGGTCGCCGGAGTCGGCGACCTGACCCTTGACGGCGTCCCTGACGCGGTCGTCTCCAACTCCGGCAAGCTGTACCGGTACAACGGCAAGCGCAGCTCCGAACCCGCCGTCGAGGCTCCCGTCGAGATCGGCAGTGGCGGCTGGGGGGTCATGGACATCAGCGGCGCGGGTGACGCCAACCGGGACGGCCTGCCGGACCTGCTGGCCCGGCAGCGCAGCGGGACCGACGAGGGCAAGGTGTGGCTCTACCCCGGGCGAGCCGGCGGCGGCTTCGGAGCCCGTACCCAGTACGGCTACGGCTACACGACGGACGTCCGCCCGCTGATCGCAGGCGCGGCCGACGCGGACGGCAACGGCATCGCGGACATGTGGGCCACGACGTCGGATGGAACGGGCCGGCTGCTCTTCTACAAGGGCGCCACGAACGGCTCCGGCCATCCGATCGACGGCTCCGCCGAGGAAGTCGGCGCCACCAGCTGGAACACCGCGATCAAATCCATCAGCTGAGCGTTCTGCCCACGTGGATACGCCGTACACAGCGGCGTGCCGCCACATCCTGACCACACCCCCCTGTAAGGGCCCGGCGGATTCTTGGCGGTTTCTAGGGATCGTCGCAACACGTAGTCGGTTTGATCAGGTCGCGAGGAGTTTACGCAGGCGCTCGGCTGGGGTTTCCCAGTCGAGCGTT
>NZ_JBEZLA010000054.1:0-55605 GCF_040651925.1 Streptomyces sp. NPDC048349
GACGAGCTGGACGTCAAGGAGTGGAAGCGGGTCAACTCCGCCAACGCCGCTTCGAACCCGCCGAAGCTGACGGTGACGTACAACTACCGCCCCCGCACGGGTACGAAGCAGGAGGCGGGCGCCCCCTTCTTCTCCTACGGCGGCGCGTACGTCGTCAACACGGTCACCCCGACCCTGCGCGACACGTTCATCGATGCGAACGGCGACAAGGTCCAGGGCGCGTTCCAGATCTTCGACAACGCCACCAACGCGCAGGTCGGCGACGTCCTGCGGTCGGCGTTCGTCCCCTCGGGCCAGCCGGCCGCGGTGACGGTCCCGGCGGGTGTGCTGGCCAACGGCAAGACCTACCGCTTCCGTACCTCCCCGTACGACGGCACCCACTACAACCTCGGCTGGTCCGCGGAGAAGACCTTCACGGTCGACACCTCCGCCCCGTCCGCCCCGACCGGGATCACCTCGACGGACTACCCGTCGAACGCCTGGGTCAAGGGCGCCGGGCAGGCGGGCGTGTTCAACGTGACCCCGCCGGCCGCCGACCACAACTGGCTCGAGTGGTCCCTGGACGGCACCACGTGGACCAAGGTGGCCACCGGTGGCGCCGCGGGCGCGAAGGCGATCTCCATCGCCCCGCCCAAGGACGGCACCCACGTGCTCCAGGTCCGTACCGTCGACAAGGCGGACAACAAGTCCGAGGCGATCGAGTACACCTTCCACGCCGGCCCGGGCGGTTTCGTCCAGCCCTCGAGCGGCGAGCGCACCGCCCGCCGCCTGCCGCTGGTCGCCGACGCGGACGGCACCAAGTTCGACAAGGTCTCCTTCTCCTGGCGGCGCTCCGAGGCGGACGCCTGGGTGACCATCCCGGCCGGTGACGTCACCTCCGGCGGCACCCCGCTGACCGCGTGGCCCGTTCCGATGACCGCGGGCAAGAACGCCCCGCTGGTCTGGAACGCCACCGACACCGTCAACCCCGACGGCACCGTCCAGGTCAAGGCCGACTTCACCGGCCCGAACCTCGCCACCGGCGCCACCCAGCCGCTCACCGTCATCGTCGACCGCAACGCCTCCGGCGCTGCCACCGACGAGGTCGGCCCGGGCTCCGTCAACCTGCTGACCGGCGACTACAGCCTGTCCGAAACCGACGCGACCGCCTTCGACATGACGGTCACGCGCACCGCCTCCTCGCGCACGCCCGACCAGGGCGCCAAGCAGGAGGGCCAGGCCGCCATCTTCGGCAAGGAGTGGGTGGCGGGTACCGAGTCCGAGCTCACCGACTCCGAGTACAGCCACGTCCGCAGGATCTCCGACACGGCCGTCGACGTGGTCGGCACCGAGGGAGACGGCATCCACTTCACCGCCAACGCGGCGAAGACCGGCTGGATCCCCGAGCCCGGCGCCGAGGACCTGACCCTCACCGGCAGTGTCACCGGCTCCTTCACCCTGTCCGACACCGAGGGCACGGTCACCACGTTCACCAAGGCCGACCCGGCCGCCGTGACGTGGCAGGTGTCCAGCACCCTGCTGAACGGACTGTCGCAGGCTTCCACGACCGTGGTGTCCGAGGCCGTGACCGTGGACGGCAAGACGCTGTCCCGCCCCAAGCGCGTCATCGCCCCCACCTCCGGCGTCACGGCCGCCACCTGTACGGCGACTCCCGCCACCAAGGGCTGCCGGGCCGTCGAGTTCGTCTACGCGACGGCCACCACGGCCACCACCGTCGTCTTCGGCGACTACCTGAACCAGGTCAAGGAAGTCCGGCTGTGGTCCACCGAGCCCGGTGCCGCCTCCGCGACCGCCAAGACCGTGCAGACCTACGCGTACGACGACTCGGGACGCCTGCGCCAGGCCTGGAACCCGCTCGTCAGCCCCGCGCTGAGGACGGAGTACGCCTACGACACGGCGGGCCGGGTCACCGGCCTGACCGAGCCGGGTGAGCTGCCCTGGACCTTCACCTACGGCCAGGCGGGCAACGCCGCCACCGCCGGTCCCGGCATGCTCCTCAAGGCCTCCCGCTCCGGCCTCCAGCAGGGCAGCGCGAACGTCGAGTCCGGCACCGCCACCACCAGCGTCGTCTACGGCGTGCCGCTGACCGGCTCCACCGCCCCGTACGCCATGGGCGCCGGCGACGTGAAGGCCTGGGGCCAGACCGACGCCCCGACCGACGCGACCGCCGTCTTCCCGGCCGACTCGGTGCCTTCGTCCAACGACGGCAGCGCCCTGACCTCCGGCTCGTACGGCCGCGCCAACCTCACCTACATGGGCGTGTCCGGCCGCGAGGTCAACTCGGCCGTCCCGGGCGGTCACATCACCACGGCCGAACACGACCGGTTCGGCAACGCCGTCCGCGAACTGTCGGCCGCCAACCGCGCCGTCGCGCTCGGCATCTCCGCAGACGACCGCGCCGTCCAGGCGGACCTGGGCATCGCCCAGCTGTCCTCGGCCGACCGGGCCGAGCTGCTCTCCACCCGCTCCGTCTACGACGAGCAGGGCGTCCGGGAGCTGGAGGAGCTCGGCTCGCTGCGCCGGATCGACCTGACCGCCGACCTCAAGTCCGGTACGACGGTCCTGGTGCCTGCGGGCACCTCGGTGACCGCGCGCTCCTGGACGGTCAACGAGTACGACTCCGGACGTCCCACCGACGGCACCGCCAAGGTCAAGGACCAGGTCACCAAGGCCACCGTCGGCGCCCAGGTGCGCGAGCACCCGTCGGTGCTCGGCGAGCCGCGGGTCACGGAGACCCAGTACGACTGGGCCAAGGGCCTGCCCGTCAAGTCCATCCAGGACCCGGGCGGCCTGGCGCTGACCACCACCACCGAGTACGACGCGCAGGGCCGTGTCACCAAGGAGATCCCGCCCGGCTCCACTGGAACCGACGCGGGCACCCGGGTGACGACGTACTGGTCCGCGACCGGTACCGGCGCCTGCCAGGGCCGCCCCGAGTGGGCGGACGCGGTGTGCACCACCGGCCCGGCGGGCGCGATCACCGGCGGCGGCACCAACCCGGCGCAGCTGCCGACCAGCACCACCGAGTACGACTGGTGGGGCCACCAGGCCAAGGTCACCGAGACCTCCGGGGCCACCACCCGCACCACCACGCTGACCTTCGACGCCGCCGGCCGCCAGACCAAGTCCACCATCACCGGTGGTCTCGGCCAGGCCGTCCCGGAGACGACGACGGAGTACAGCCCGACCAGCGGTGAGGTCGTCAAGACGACCTCGACGGTGGGCGGCACGATCACGAAGGCGTACGACAAGCTCGGCCGCCAGATCTCGTACACCGATGCCGACGGCGGTGTCACGACCACCGAGTACGACCTGCTCAACCGTCCGGTCAAGGTCACGGACAACGCTCCGTCGACCGTGACGTACACCTACGACCACGCGGCCGAGCCGCGCGGTCTGGCCACGAAGACCACCGACTCCGTCGCCGGTTCCTTCGAGGCCACCTACGACGCCGACGGCTCGGTCACCTCCGAGAAGCTGCCCGGCGGCTTCACGCTGACCCAGCGGGAGGACACCTCCGGTGCGGCGGTCGAGCGGAAGTACACGCGCGACAGCGACGGCTCGCTGGTCTACTCGGACACCGTCACCCAGTCGATCCACTCGCAGAACACCACCCACACCGGCTGGTCCGGCCAGTCGTACCAGTACGACAAGACCGGCCGCCTGCTGACGGTGGAGGACACCGCCGACACCATCTGCACCCGCCGTACGTACGGCTTCGACGCGCGGACCAACCGCACGTCGCTGACCGCCGCGACCGGCACCCCGGGTGCGGAATGCCCCGTCAGCGGAGGCACCACCACCACCCACACGTACGACAGCGCCAGCCGCCTGGTCGACTCCGGCTACGTCTACGACGCCTTCGGCCGGACCACCTCGGCGCCCGGCAACGGCACCATCGGCTACTACGCCAACGACCTGGTCCACCAGCAGACGTCGGGCTCCGAGCGCCAGACCTGGCAGCTCGACTCCGCCCTGCGCTTCCGCTCGTTCAAGACCGAGACCGGCAGCGGCTCCACCTGGACCCAGACGGCCTCCAAGGTCAACCACTACGACGGCGACGGCGACAACCCGCGCTGGATCACCGAGGACACCGCCACCGGGACGCTGACCCGCAACGTGGACTCGGCCTCCGGCGACCTGGGCGCGACCACCAGCAAGACCGGTGACGTCGTCCTGCAGATCACGAACCTGCACAGCGACGTGGCCCTGCAGCTGCCGCTGGACCTCTCCGTGGCGCCCGTCGCCCTGGAGTCGGACGAGTACGGCAAGCCCCGGGCGGGTCAGCCCGAGGCGCGCTACGGCTGGCTGGGCGGCAAGCAGCGCTCTGCGGAGACCCTGACGGGCCTGACCCTGATGGGCGTCCGGCTCTACAACCCCACTTCCGGCCGCTTCCTGTCCGCCGACCCGGTGTACGGAGGCAATGCCAACGCCTACGACTACTGCTACGGGCAGCCCACCAACTGCTCCGACCTCGACGGCAAGTGGGCCTGGCTCGCGGTCAGCGCCGCCGCCTGGGCCTGCTCCAAGTGGTGCCCGGGCAAGAACACGCGCCGCATCGCCGGCGTGGTGTCGATGGTGTCCGGCGGCGGGTTCCTGCGCAGCATGGCGATCAAGGGCGGCGCACGGCTCCTGGCGAAGCGCTCGGTCAAGAACAGCATCCAGACCAAGCGCGGTTACCGGGTCGACGTCCGCGGCAAGAAGCCCCACTACAACAAGTGGGGTGCCCGGCCCAAGGGCAAGGGCCTCGGCGCCGCCTGGCGCCGCCTCCGCTACCGGAACAAGCACATGGGCTTCCCCCACGTGCAGTACTACCGGGGCGGCAAGAGGTACGGCAAGTGGGCCTACCGGCCCGGCCTGCGGCACATCTGGGGCGCCTGGCGCGCCGGCCGATGAGCCGATGGGCTGATGAGCTGATGTGACACTCGGGGGTGCGGGACGGGCTGCGGCCCGTCCCGCACCCCCGACTCGTTCCGACACGAAAGGTTGCGCCATGTGGGATGGCTGTACACCGGTCCTGGGCGCCGAGCCCGATCCGCCCCGGCGGGAGATCACCGGCTGGCAGATCCCGGGCATCGGGGAGATGGACATCGAGTCCGAGGGGTACCGGATGTCGGTGCTGCCCGCGGACGGGACCCTGCGGGTCGAGCTGGCGTTCTCCGGCGCGTACGCGGAATCCGAGACGACGCCCTACCGTCAGCTGGGACCCATGGTCCTGTCGTTGGACGGGGTGCTCTCCCTCGGCCTCGACACGCCCGGAGCCCCTGCCGACCCGCTGTGGAAGCGAGTGCTCCGGGGAGACTCCCAGGATGAGCTCCTGCGGATGGCCTGGGACGAGAAGGGCGACGTCCTGCACGTGCGGGACGGCGGCACGACCCTCTCCTTCCGGGGCGGCACCTGGCGCTGGGGGGCGGCCGGGTAGCCCGTATCGCGGGCCCGCGCCGGCGCCGGCCTCGTGGGACGAAAGGCCCTGTGGGGGCACGCGGTACACAAGGCGGCTCACAGGGCAGGGGTGCGGCCGGGCGCCCTACAGGTGCTCCTCCGCCAGCTCCGCGACCCCCGTGATCCGGTGCAGCGCGTACGTCCGCACCTCGTCCGCCGTGTGGTCGTAGCCGGTGACGAAGCCGCCCTCGACCCGGACCGGGGCGATGACGCGCTGGCTCGCCGCGCCGTCCGCGTTCACGTAGCCGATCCACACCGCCGACCCCGTCAGCGCGGCCGCCTGCACCGTCGCCAGGGTCTCCGCGGCGCTCGTACGCGGGAGTTCGCCGGGCGCGCCCACCGCGGCGGCCGGCTCCTTGCGCACCGCCGTCGCCGCCAGGTCGCCCGCGCGGATCGCCCGTACCGCCGCCCCCAGCAGGGTGTCGTCCGGCACCGGCGGCCCGTCCGGCACCGGTACGGGCGCCGAGCGCGGCGGGGTGCGGTGGGCGTCGGCCCGGGCCACCAGCACGTCGCCGGTCAGCGACTCCGCGGCCGGCGCGTACCCCATCGCCCGCAACCCCTCCAGCAGCGCGGTGGGCTCGGCCTGCGCGGCCAGGACCGTCGGCGCGAGACGGCGCAGGCCCAGCCCCGCCGACCGCTTGTCGGCCAGGATCTCGCCGAGCATCGCGTCGTCGTCGCAGCGCACGTAGGAGGACGCCGCGCCGACCCGCAGGTGCCCGTGCCGCCGCGCGACGTCGTCGATCAGGTAGGCCAGCGGCTGCGGCACGGGCGTGCGGCTGTGTTCCTCGAGGAAGGCGTGCAGGTCGGCGGCGGCGTGCCCGGCGTCCAGGGCCCGGCGCACCGACCCGGGCGTGAACCGGTACACCGTCGCCCCGCCCTTGGACTCCACGTCCGCGAGCACCGCCAGCGTGTCGCCGAGCGGGCGGCGCAGCGGGCCGGGGGCCACCGCCGTCAAGTCGGCCTGGAGCAGGACGTGGTCCACCGGCTCGGGCAGCAGCGGGGCCAGCAGCGGCGCCGGATCGCGGTGCTCCAGCAGGGCGCGGCCGAACGTGCTGAGCGCGCCCCGGCCGCTGACGCCCAGGACCTCCGCCTCGGACAGCGTCCAGTGCGCGAGGCGGGCGCGCAGGTCGCTCGCACCGCGTACGGGGCGCTCCCAGGCGAGCCGGTCCAGTACGGCCTCGGGCGCGGGGGAGGCCCCTTCGGGCAGGGCGGCGAGGAGCTCCAGGACGCGCCGGCGCACCTCGGGCGCGGCGGAGCGGTCGAGGTCGGGGCCGAGCGCGGACAGGGTGCGGCCCTTGCCGTCCTGCTCGCCGACCAGGCCGGAGGTCCGGGTGGCCGGCAGCCAGGCCGCGGCGAGCGCCGACCACCGCTCGGCGGGCGGCAGCTCGCACCAGTCGTCGAAGGCGGGGGTGGGCGCGTAGCGTTCGTCCGCCTCTCCGTCGCTGGCCAGCAGCCCGGCCGCGTAGGCGAGTTCGATCCAGAACGCCGCCGCCGCCTCGGTGGTGTCCAAGGTGGCCGCGGCCCGCTTCAGGTCCCGTACGGCGAGCCCGCCGGCGCGCAGCACCAGCGGACCGGCGTGCTCCCAGGACTTCACCAGTTCCTCGACGGTGGACAGTGCGGCCAGCGCCTGCCCGGCCGCGTTCGCGTCCACAAGCTGTGGACGGTGCTCGCGGTGCGCGGGCACCGGCGGAGCCACCGGCGCGGTGTCCCGGTGCGCGAGGCCGCCGCGCAGGTGGAGCGCCACCTCGCGGGGCAGCACCACGGTCCGCGCGGAGGCGGGCAGCAGCAGCCCGCGGTCGCGCAGCCAGCGCACCGGCGCGGTCGGGTTCGGGGTCACCTCCCCGTACGGAGGCCCCCACACGAGCCGTCCGAGGACCTGGTGAGCCTCGGCGGGGGCCTCGTCCAGCAGCGCCGACATCCGCTGCGGGTCGGTGAACAGCCCGGTCAGCGCCGAGACCGCGGACACGGGGTCGTGGGTGGCGGGCAGTCCGAGGGCCGCCACGATCTCCTGGATCCGGGTCGGCGACATCCCGGAGGTGGCCTCGGCGACGGTCGGGCCGAGACCCGTCGGCGAGGGCCGCTGGGCGGACGGCGCGAGCAGCTCGCGGGCGGTGCGCACCAGGCGCAGCCGCTCGTCGTCCCCCCACACCAGGGCCTGGTCGCGCAGGGTGGTCAGCGCCCGGGGGAGCGCGGCGCGGGCCCCGTTGTCGTGGCCGGTGGTGCCCTCCTGGCCGGTCAGCAGCGACTCCAGCACCGGGTAGGGACACGGGTCGGGGGCCACCGCCAGGGCCTCGGCGGTCTGCAGCGCGAACCGGTCCAGCCGCTCCAGCGCCCGCACCACCGAGGCGCGGGTCCCGGCGCGGGTGGCCAGCTGGGTCACGTCCCCGGGCACCGGGCTGAGCAGGTCCGGGCGGGCGTGCAGCAGGGCGGCGAGCGCGTCGTCGCCGCGGGCGCGCAGCGCCTCGGCGAGGGAGCGCGGGACGCCTCCCGCGGAACCCCCTGCGGTGCTTGCCTCGGGCACGGTCGTCGCCTCCTGGTCGCGTCGGCCGGTCAGTCGGCCGGTCCCCATCCGGCCAACGGTATCCGCTGAGCCCGCGGCCGCTCCACGGGCGCACGCGCTACCTTCGGGACAGGCTGTAAGGGAGGAGCCGGGCGTGGGGATCGAAAGCGACCAATTGGTCTACGAATATCTGAGCCGCGTCGGGGACTTGGCGCAGCAGCGGCAGCTGTCCTCCGGCGAGCGGATGCGGCTGGTGGCGGGGCTGCGGGACGAGATCGACCGTCGGCGCGCCCGGTACGAGCCGGACACCCCGGCCGCCGTGCGCGGCATCCTGGAGCGGCTCGGCTCGCCGGAGGAGGTCCTGGCCGACCACGGCTCCGCCGCCGGTACGCGGTCCGCGCCGGTGCACCCCGCCCCGGCCGTGCCCACACAGCGCGGGCCGCGCGGGCCGAAGCTGCCGAAGCCGTCGCCGTCGCCGCCGTCGGCGGAGCCGCGGAACGTGCCGCCGCACCTGGCCGGGCTCGACGAGCTCGGCCCCTCGGGCGGGTCGGAGCCCGACTGGTGGCGGGTCGGGCCGGGAGCGTACGGGGCGGGGCCGCAGGTCGACGGGTTCGCGGGCGGCATCGAGTTCCCGGAGTTCGAGGCCGATCCGGAGCCGGGGGCGCAGGCGCAGGCTGGGGGTGACGCCGAGGCCGGGGAGAAGGGCAAGGCAGGGGCCGGGGCCGGTGCGGCGGAGCCGGGCGTACGGGGTCTCGTACGGTTCCTGCGCGAGCGGCGGCGGGCGAAGAAGGAGGCGGCGGCGCAGGCGGCCCCCGCCGCAGGGGCGGAGGCCGCGGCTGCCCCCCGGCCCCGCCCGAACGCCTTCCTGCTGCTGGCCGCGGCCGTCCTGCTCGCCGGTGTGGTCACCGGGTACTGGCTGCTGCTCGTCGTGGGCTGGCTGCTGCCGTACGCCTCGCGGGTGCTGGGACCGGCCGAGCGCAAGTGGGCCGTGTTCGGGCCGCCGGGGGTGGTGGCCGCGGGGGCCGTGGTGTGGTTGTGGGGCCGGATGAACGGCCGCTGGGGGGAGGCCCTGCCGGAGGACCAGCTGAGCGGGGCCCTGCACGGGATGTGGCCGTGGTTGCTGCGGGTGGCTGCCGTTGCCTCCGTCGGGTACCTGGTCTGGCGGGCGCGCCGGCGGTAGCCGGGGCGCTGTCGGGGGCCGGGGCGCGGCGCCGTTGCGGGGGCGCTGCCCCCGGGCCCCCGCGCCTCAAACGCCGGCGGGGCTCGGGGTGCCGGTGGGGAGGGGAGCGCAGGCGGGGAGGGGGCCGGTGGGGCCGGGGTTGGCGGTGTCAGCCGGCCGGGTGGGCCCGTTGTTGTTCTTCCACCGGGTCGGCGTCGGCGGACTTGATCAGGTCGAGGAAGGCGGGGGACCCGGCGAGGTCCAGGAGTTGGTCGTTGGTGACCGGGGCCGAGGTGGTCGACGCGTCGTGGGGGCTGACCACCAGGGAGACCTTGCTCTTGCCGTAGCGGAAGGAGAGCCGGGTCTCGGTGACGTTGCCGTCGTTGACCGGCGCGGTCGTCGCCGTGGCCTCGATGCCGCCGGGCAGGGTGGCCTTCTTGCAGACCTCGCCCCTCGCCTCGTGGCAGGGGCTCCCGGTGTCCGCCGGCCCCGCCGGCCGGACGGAGAAGATGATGACGAACGCCTTGTCGTCCTTCGCGCCCTGGTAGAGCCGCACCGACAGGTCGGTCCGCCGCACCGTGCCGACCGACGGCGGAAGCAGCCCCTGGAGCACGCCGACGGCCCGGTTCTGGAAGTCCTCCTGCCGGGTCCGCTCGGCAGCCGGGAGGTCGGCCATCGACGACTGGCCGGGGCTCGGTTCCAGGTGGACCGGCGGCGGCGGCGCGGTGCTCGACGGCGGCGCGGCCACGCCGGTCACCCCGCCCGTCCGCGGCCCGCCGCCCCCGGCCGGGAGGGCCACGACTCCCGCCAGGGCGAGCGCGGCCACGACCAGCGCCCCGCCGCCGACCGCCACCCGCACGCGCGCCTTGCGGCGACGCCCCTGGGCGCGGGCCGGGCCCACCAGGTCCGGCAGCGGGGGCAGGTCCGCGGTCGTCCGGTCCATCGCGTCGCGGAGCAGCAGGGCGGCCCTGTCGTCGGGGAGTTCGTGGAGGTCTTCGTTGGTACCCATGACGTCTCCTCAGTTCTCGGTGGCGTAGAGGTGGGCCTCGCCGAGCTGCGCGCGCAGCTTCGCCAGGGCGCGCGAGCACTGGCTCTTGACCGTTCCCTCGCTGCAGCGCAGCAGTTCGGCGACCGTGCCGACGCTCAGGTCCTCCCAGTACCGCAGGACGACCATGGCGCGGGCCCGCGGCGGCAGCGCGGCCAGGGCGGCGAGCAGGGTGACGCGCAGGTCGGCGTGCTCGGGCAGGGCCGGCGGGGCGGCGTGCGCGTGGGCCAGGAGGTCACGCAGCCGCCGGCGCCGCTCGGCGAGGAAGGTGCGGGTCAGCACGGTCCTGGCGTAGGCGTCGGGACTGTCGGCCGCGGATACCTTCCGCCAGTGCTGGAACAGCTTCGCGAGCGTCGTCTGCGTCAGATCGCGTGCGCCGTCGGCGTTCCCGCACAGCAGGTAAGCCGTCCGGTACAGCTTGCCCTGACCGGCCCGGGCAAAGGTCTCGAAGTCCAGCCCGGAGTCGTGTTCGGTGCCTGGTGGCATCCGCCCTCCCCTTCACATCGTGTCTCTCACCCCTGTCCTGAGCGCTGCCGCGCGCAAAGGGTTGAGCACGAGTTTCGAAGGGCCCCGCCCGCTGTCCCCCCGCTGTCCCCCCGGGCGTCGGTCCGCCTCGGCACAATGGCGGGTATGAACCTCACCGTCGGCTTCGACCTCGACATGACCCTCATCGACTCGCGCCCCGGCATCAAGGCCGCCTACCAGGCACTCTCCGCGGAGACGGGCACGTTCATCGATGCGGACGCGGCGGTCACGCGGCTGGGGCCGCCGCTCGAGGAGGAGCTGGCGCACTGGTTCCCGGCGGCCGAGATCCCGGCCATGGCGGACCGCTACCGGGAGATCTATCCCACATACGCGATCGAGCCGACGCCGGCGATGCCGGGCGCCCGCGAGGCGATCGAGGCCGTCCAGGCGATCGGCGGCCGTGCGATCGTCGTCACCGCCAAGCACGAGCCCAACGCCCGCCTGCACCTGCAGCACCTGGGCATCGAGCCGGACGCCGTCATCGGCTGGCTGTGGGCCGAGGCCAAGGCCGGGGCGCTGCGCGAGCACGGGGCGCAGGTCTACGTCGGCGACCACGTGGGCGACGTGCGCGGCGCCCGCAAGGCCGGCGCACTGTCCGTGGTGGTGCCGACCGGGCCCTGCCCGGAGCCGGAACTGCGCGCCGCGGGCGCCGACGTGGTGCTCGCCGACCTCACGGCGCTGCCCCAGTGGCTCACGGAGTACGTCGCGACCCAGCAGACCCAGCAGGCCCAGCAGGCCCAGCAGGCCCAGCAGGCCCAGCGGATCCAGCCCGTGCAGCCCGTCCAGCCCGCCTAGGCTCCCGTACTGCCGCTGCCGAGGCGCCGGCGGCTGCGGCTGCGGCTGCGGCTACGCCTGCGAGGCCCGGGCCGCGCGGCGTTGCGCGGCGGCCGAGCGGAGCACGCCCGCCGCGGAGATCGCGAAGCCGACGCCCATGAGCATGCACACGGCCCACGCGTACGAGGGGAACGGGTCGACGTCCAGGAACAGCGGAGCCATGGTCGCGAGGGTGGCCGCGGCGCCGACGATGAAGACGATGCCGCCGGCCTTCACCAGGGTGTCGCCGGGCCGCGCTTCGTCGTCAGGAGGAGTAACAGTCACCCGACCAGGGTAGTTCCCTGGCCTGAGTGGCCGACGGCGAAGGACCGGGGAACGTCTTGTCACCGGGCCCTCGACCATTAGCCTTGAGGTGGCGGGTCACAGTTGACCCGCTGCACTGTTATCCGGAGCCGTTCCACGGCACTTCGGACCCCGACGAGCACAAGGACAGAGGACGGACGTGCCTACCGGCAAGGTCAAGTGGTTCAACAGCGAGAAGGGCTTCGGCTTTCTCTCCCGCGACGACGGCGGCGACGTCTTCGTCCACTCGTCGGTGCTCCCTGCCGGGGTCGACTCCCTCAAGCCCGGCCAGCGCGTCGAGTTCGGTGTCGTCGCCGGTCAGCGCGGTGACCAGGCGCTTTCGGTGACGGTCCTGGACCCGGCGCCGTCCGTCGCGGCGGCGCAGCGCCGCAAGCCCGACGAGCTCGCCTCGATCGTGCAGGACCTCACGACCCTGCTGGAGAACATCACGCCGATGCTCGAGCGGGGCCGCTACCCCGACAAGGTGCACGGCACGAAGATCGCCGGCCTGCTGCGCGCGGTGGCGGACCAGCTCGACGTCTGAGCCCGGCCGCACACGACGGTGCCCCGCCCCTCGGGAGAGGAGCGGGGCACCGGCGTTCGGCGTTCGGCCTTCGTCGTCCGATCGTTACGGGAAGTCCAGCGCGCCCGGCGCGATGGCCGGTACCAGCCCCTCCGCCGCCGCCCGGGTCAGCAGCCCGCGCACGGCCGCGTAGCCGTCCTCGCCGAGGTCGGCGGTGAACTCGTTGACGTAGAGCCCGATGTGCTGGTCGGCGACGGCCGGGTCCAGCTCCTGCGCGTGGGCCCGCACGTACGGGCGGGAGGCCTCCGGGTCGTCCCACGCCATGCGGACCGACGTACGGGCCGATTCGGCCAGGGCCCCCAGGGTCGCGGCGCCCAGCGAACGCCGGGCGATGATCGCGCCGAGCGGGATCGGCAGGCCGGTCGTGGACTCCCAGTGCTCGCCCATGTCGGCCAGGCAGTGCAGCCCGTAGTCCTGATAGGTGAACCGGGCCTCGTGGATGACCAGTCCGGCGTCCACCCGGCCGTCGCGCACCGCGGGCATGATCTCGTTGAAGGGGAGCACGACCACCTTGCCGACCCCGGCGGGGAGCACGTCCGCCGCCCACAGCCGGAACAGCAGGTAGGCGGTGGAGCGTTCGCTCGGCACGGCGACCGTCTTGCCGGCCAGGTCGACCCCCGCCTCCCGGGTCAGGACGAGCGGGCCGCAGCCGCGGCCCAGGGCGCCGCCGCAGGGCAGCAGCGCGTACTCCTCGAGCACCCAGGGCAGTACGGCGTACGACACCTTCAGCACGTCCAGTTCGCCGCGCTCGGCCATGCCGTTGGTGAGGTCGATGTCCGCGAAGGTGACGTCGAGGGCGGGCGCGCCGGGGACGCGGCCGTGGGCCCAGGCGTCGAAGACGAACGTGTCGTTCGGGCAGGGCGAGTAGGCGATCTTCAGCGGTTCACCGGTGCTCATGGCGTTCTCCCCAGTTCGCGAGTACGGGCCCCAGTGCGCGGAAGCCGTCGGCGAGCGCGGCGAGCGCGTCCCCGATCCGCCAGGCGGCGCGGTCACGCGGGCCCACGGCGTTGGACACGGCGCGGATCTCCAGTACGGGCAGCCCGTGCGCGGCGGCCGCCTCCGCCACCCCGAAGCCCTCCATGGCCTCGGCCCCGGCCATCGGGTGCCGGGCGGCGAGCTCGGCGGCCCGGGCGGCGGTACCGGTGACGGTGGAGACGGTCAGTACGGGCGCGAGCAGCGCCCCGGTGGCCTCGGCGGCCCGGGCGGCGAGCTCGGCGGGCGGGAGGTGCACGCTGTGCCCGAAACCGAGCGCCCGCACGTCCACGAAGCCGTCGGGGGTTTCGGCACCCAGGTCGGCGGCGACGATCGCGTCCGCGACGACGAGGGAGCCGGGCGCGGCGGCGGGCTGGAAACCCCCGCCGACGCCGGCCGAGACCACGAGCGCGTACGGACCCAGGGCCAGGGCGGTGGCGGTGCCGGCGGCGGCCGCCGCCGGGCCGACGCCCCCGACGAGCACGTCGAAGGCGACGCCCGGGAGGTCCCGGCGGGTGATGAGGTACCCGCCGGGCAGGGTGCGCGGCTCAGGGCCGGGGGCGTCCGGATGAGGGGTCAGCCCGGTCACGACGGAGTCTGCCTCCGCCGCCACCGCGGTCACGACGAGCGCGCGCACCGTGTCGCCCGGTTACTTGAGCTTGAGGTTGAAGGTCCAGACGGAGAGCGGCTTGCCGTCCTCGGCGACCTGGACGAAGGCGAGCTTCTTCGAGGCCGGGGCCTCGCCCTGGCCGCCGGTCGCGAAGACGTCGGCGCCCGGGAAGCTGCGGTAGGTGTTGGAGGAGGGCTCGGTGATGGGCTGTCCGTCCAGGACCGCCTGCCACTTCTTGCCGTCCTCGACGACCTCCGGCTCGACGCCCAGACGCAGCGTGTCGCCCCGGGCGTACTCGACGGTCTTGGCGTCCTTCAGGTTGGTGAGGCAGTCCTGGACCTTGTCCATGGACAGCGGCTCGGTGCCGTCGTGGCAGGCGGCTTCGGCGGACACCGACGAGGTGCCGACCGTCACGGTCGCCAGCGCTGTCGGCTTGTCGCAGGCGGAGAGGAGGAGGAGGCCGGCGGACACGGCTCCGAGGGCCGCGACGCTGCGGCGGGCCCTACCCGAGAAAAGCGGTGCGGTCATGAGCCGAAGGCTATCGGGCCGCTGGGCTGCGCCGCTGCACGGGGTCCCCTGGCCTGCGGTGTGGCGTGCGCCGCCGCTGCCCGGGCGCCGGCGGCTCCGGCGCCGGCGGGGCTGATGGTGGCTGGTGCCGCCGGGAGGGGGCGCTATGCGACTCGGGGGCGGGGGGAGCCCGGGTGGTGGCGGGGGGCACCGACGACGCCGCGTACGGCCATGAACGTGCCGAGGGCCACCACGCCCGCGGCCACGGACATGCCCAGGACCCCGTTCAGCGGCAGGGCGATGCCGATCGCCCCGCCCAGCACCCACGCCATCTGGAGCAGCGTCTCCGAACGGGCGAACGCGGACGTGCGGACCGACTCGGGGACGTCCCGCTGGATCATCGCGTCCAGCGACAGCTTCGCCAGCGCCTGGCAGAACCCCGCCGTCGCGCCCAGCACCGCCATGAACACCCCGCTGAAGAAGGCCGCCGCCAGCACCGCCACCCCCAGGGTGAGGCCGAGGACGGAGGCGATGATCGCCTCCGGCGCCCTCGCCCGCAGCCACGCACCGACCGCCGTGCCGCACGCGTTGCCCACGCCCGCCGAGACGCCCACGATGCCCAGCGACACCGCCGCGCTCTGCCCCGCCAGGGGATGGTCGCGCAGCAGGAACGCCAGGAAGAAGATCAGGAACCCGGACAGGCCGCGCATCGACGCGTTCGCCAGCAGCCCGCACAGGACCGACCGGCTGACCGTCCGCAGCCCCGGCCGCCGCGAGCGCGCCTCGTGCGTGGACAGCCGGGCCCGCCGCTCGCCCTTGGCCTCGTCCACCTTGTGCGGCAGCGTGAACGCCGCGAAGGCACCCCAGACGAAGATCGCACAGGCCCCGTACAGCGGCCACTGCGGGCCGAGCTGGTGCAGCCCGGCACCCACCGGCGCCGCCACGCCCGTGGCCAGCAGCCCGGCCAGCGTGACCCGGGAGTTCGCCTTGACGAGCGAGAACCTGGGCGGCAGCAGCCGCGGCACCACGGCGCTGCGCACGACTCCGTACGCCTTCGAGGAGACCAGCACCCCCAGCGCCGCCGGATACAGCTCCAGACCCCCCGTGGCCACCGCACCCGACATCGTCAGCGCCAGCAGCGCCCGGGTCAGCATCGCCGCCGCCATCGAGGCCCGCCGCCCGTGCGGCAGACGGTCCAGCAGCGGCCCGATCACCGGAGCCAGCAGGGTGAAGGGGGCCATCGTGATCGCCAGGTACAGGGCCACCCGGCCGCGGGCCTCGTCCGTGGGCACCGAGAAGAACACCGTCGAGGCCAGCGCGACGGTGATCATCATGTCGCCGGCGCCGTTGATGGCGTGCAGCTCGATCAGTTTGCCGAGGCCCGATTCGCCGGCCCCGTGCGCGTGCGTGGCGCGCCGGATGCCGCGTGCCGTGCCCGTGATGGGCAGGTGCAGGGCACGCCCCAGGGCCCGGCCGGCCCGCCTGGCCGGTCCCGAGCCGTCGCCGGACGACCGTACGGGTGCCACCTGGCCATAGTGCCCCACAGGTCCCTCCCGGACCCCTCCCGGCGCGTCGCGGGCGCCTCGGGGCGCGCAGCCTTCTCCGCGAATCGGACCTTGCATGTGGGCCCGGGGCTTCGGAGGAGGTAGCGTGCGTAGCGCGCCACCGGCGGTTGCTCTTGGCCGCGCGCCTCTTCGCGATCCCGCAGAATGGATCGCATAAAGGTGCGCCCGGAGTCCGATCGGGTGCGGACGTCGACGCGGCCCTCTGGTCCGCTCCGCCCGCGCCACGTACGGACAGGACCGACGGGTCGTTGTGGACGACAGTACGGACGGCGCACTCGTGAGACGGCGTAGGAGAGAACGAGACCAGTGAGTGCTGCGACGACGCGAAGCCGTACCCCGCGTACCCCTGACCGCCTGTGCGTCGAGGCGGTAGACCTCGCCCGCGCGGCGGCCGAGGAGGCCGCCTACCCCGGCGTGGTGGGCGAGCACGTCTCCGCCGTCGCGGAGGGTGACCGGGTCGTCACGCACTTCTTCGAGGCCAAGGAGCCGGGCTACCGCGGCTGGCGCTGGGCCGTCACCGTGACCCGGGCGTCCCGCGCCAAGAACGTCACGCTCGACGAAACGGTGCTGCTCCCCGGCGACGATGCGCTGCTGGCCCCCGAGTGGGTGCCGTGGAGCGAGCGGCTGCGGCCCGGCGACATGGGCCCCGGCGACCTGCTGCCCACCGACGCCGAGGACCTGCGGCTGGAGCCGGGCTGGTCGGGCGAGGACACCCCGCCGCCGAACTCGGTGGTCTCCACGGAGATGGCCGAACTGGTCGAGGCGGAGGACGCGGACGTCACCGACCGCACGGTGGTCCCGGTCCGCGGCTCGATCACCTCGGTCGCCGAGGAGCTCGGCATGCGCCGGGCCCGGGTCCTGTCGCGCTACGGGCTGCACAGTGCGGCCGACCGCTGGGACGAGTCCTTCGGCGCGAAGACCCCGATGGCGCAGGCCGCGCCGGCGTCTTGCGTCTCCTGCGGCTTCCTGGTCGCGATCGGCGGCTCGCTCGGGCAGGCCTTCGGGGTCTGCGCGAACGAGTTCAGCCCGGCCGACGGGCGGCTGGTCTCGCTCTCGTACGGGTGCGGTGGGCACTCGGAGGCGGCGGTCATGCCGGCGCCGCTGCGGCCGGCTCCGCCGGTGCTCGACTCGATGGCCTCGGACGAGTTCTCGCTCCGCCCGTCCGCCGACACCGGCTCGGTCCCGACGACCCCCGACCTCCCGGCCGCCGACCTCGGCCACTCGTAGCCCACCCTGCGGGCACTCGAGCCGTCCTGGAAGACGGACGGCATCGGCACCCTCCAGCCCCGCCGGCGTTTGAGGCGCGGGCGCGGAGCGCCGTAGGGGTTCCGGGGCGCAGCCCCGGCAGCGGACGCCCGGTCCGGGGCGGGGCCCCGGCAGCGGACGCCCGGTCGGGTGGTCTGCGCACGCGAGGAAGTCCGCAGAGCGGAGCCCGCGGCGGTGGCGGCGGCTACTTCGGGCCGGCGCGGCGGAAGAGCCGCTTCGCGGCGAAGAGCAGGGCCAGGGCTCCCGCCAGGACCAGCGCGCCCTTGCCGAAGCCGCCCGGCGACTCCGGCGAGGAGGACGCGTCCGGCGGAGAGCCCGGCTTCGGAGCCGCCGACGGGGCCGCGGACGCCCCGGCCAGCGGCACCGCGACGACGCGGCTGCCCTCGCCCTCCGCCCCGAACAGCAGCGCCGAGCCGTCCGCCGCGTACGTCACCGATTCCGCCTGCCCCTGCCACGGTGCGTCCACCCGATCGCCCCCGCCCTCCGGCCGCCCGTCCTTCCACGGGTAGGTACGGGCCGAGAAGTACCCCCGCAGGGTCAGCCGGCTCCCGTCGGGGGAGAACGCCCCGTCCGTCACCCACGGCACGTCGGCGACCCGCTTGAACACGTTCGCCCCGCCCGCCGACAGCTTCTCCGGGCCCTCGTAGAGCCCGCCCTTGGTCTCGTTCTTGCTCGCGATGTAGACCCGCCCCGTCACCGGATGCACCATCAGGGCCTCGGCGTTCCGCGGCCCGTCCGCGTACCGCACCGTGAACTGCGCGGCCTTGACCGTGACATCGCCCAGCTGCTTCGGCTCCGGGAACCGGTAGATCCACACGTGGTCCCAGGTGCCGTCCCTGTTGTCCCCGATGTCGCCGACGTACAGCTGCCCGTCCGGCCCCAGGGAGATCGCCTCCACGTCCCGCGGCCGCCCGATGCCCGTCAGCGTCACCCGCGCCACCGTCGTGCCCGTCGCCGAGTCCACCGCGTAGACGTACGGGCCGTCATCGCTGTCGTTGTGCGTCCAGTACACGCCCGGATGGATCCGGCTGGCCGCAAGGCCGCTCGATTCCCTGATCCGCGGGTCGGTGATGGTGAACGAGGACGCCTCGGGCGCCTCGGCGACGGCCGAGGCGGCCGACGACGAGGGCAGCAGGGCGAGGACCAGGGCGGCGGAGGCGGACGTGACCGGCAGCAGGCGCATGAGCCCAGCCTGCCAGCCCCTACGGCGTGTCCGGCATCACAGGGGTTCCGGTCGGGTGATCCGCGATGATGACCGGATGCGTTTCATGTTCGTCGGCGACTCCATGACCATCGGACGCGCCGGCGACTACACCTGGCGCTACCGGATGTGGCAGCACCTGGGCTCCGCCCCCGGCGGGCCGTACGAGATCGTCGGCCCGCGCAGCGAGCTGTACGACACCGCCTCCGGCGCGCCCACCAGCCAGGCCTACGCCGACCCGGCCTTCCCGGCGGACGCCCGCCGCCACCTGGCCGGCTGGGGCGAGGGCTGGCAGCACATGGCCCCCCTGATCGGCCCCGCGGCCCGCGCCGGCCGCGCCGACGTCCTGCTGGTCTCCCTCGGCCTGATCGACCTCGGCTTCTACACCCGCGCCGACGACACTGCCGCCAACATGCGCCGTTTCGTCGCGGCAGCCCGGGAGGCCCGCCCCGGCATCCGGATGGTGCTCCTGCCGGTGATACCCAACATCCGCGCCGAGGAGGACGCCCCCTTCGCCGCCGAGGTGGCCCGTTTCAACGAGCTCCTGGCGAAGGCGGTGGCCGATCTGACCACCGCCGCCTCACCGATCCTGCTGGGCGCCCGCCCGGACGCGTACGACATCCACCGCGACACCTACGACGGGACCCACCCCAATGCCTCGGGCGAACACCGCCTGGCGGGCGAGTTCGCGGCCGTCCTCCACCAGGCCTGGGGCATCGGCGGCCCCTACCGGCCCGCGTAGCGCGGCTACCAGGCGAAGGCCTCCGGGGAGGGGCCGGGTCCCGGGAAGATCTCGTCGAGGGCGGCCAGCACCTCCTCGCCCAGCTCCAGCTCCAGCGCCCGCAGGGCGCTGTCCAGCTGGTCGGCCGTGCGCGGGCCGACGATCGGGCCGGTGACGCCGGGCCGGGTCAGCAGCCAGGCCAGCGCCGTCTCGCCGGGCTCCAGGCCGTGCTTGTCGAGGAGGTCCTCGTACGCCTGCACCTGGGCCCGTACCGCGGTGTTGGCCAGCGCGTCCGCCGACCGGCCGGAGGCGCGTCGCCCGCCCTCGACCTCCTTCTTGATGACCCCGCCCAGCAGCCCGCCGTGCAGCGGGGACCACGGGATGACGCCGAGCCCGTACTCCTGGGCGGCCGGGACGACCTCCATCTCGGCGCGGCGCTCGGCGAGGTTGTAGAGGCACTGCTCGCTGACCAGCCCGACCGTGCCGCGGCGGGCGGCCGTCTCGTTCGCCTGGGCGATCTTGTAGCCGGGGAAGTTCGACGAGCCCGCGTAAAGGATCTTGCCCTGCTGGATCAGCACGTCGACGGCCTGCCAGATCTCCTCGAAGGGGGTCCGGCGGTCGACGTGGTGGAACTGGTACAGGTCGATGTAATCGGTCTGGAGCCGCTTCAGGCTCGCCTCGACGGCCCGCCGGATGTTCAGCGCGGAGAGGCGGTCGTGGTTGGGCCACGGGGCGCCGTCACCGCCCATGTTCCCGTAGACCTTGGTCGCGAGGACGGTCTTGTCCCGGCGGCCGCCGCCCTGGGTGAACCAGGTGCCGAGGATCTCCTCCGTACGGCCCTTGTTCTCACCCCACCCGTAGACGTTGGCGGTGTCGACGAAGTTCAGGCCTGCGGCGAGGGCGCCGTCCAGGATGCGGTGACTGGTGGGTTCGTCTGTCTGCGGACCGAAGTTCATCGTGCCGAGGACGAGTCGGCTGACCTTGAGTCCGGTGCGTCCGAGCTGCGTGTACTTCATGGGCCCCAAGCCAACTGCTTCGAGTCCACTCGAGGCAAGAGTGCGCCTACTGCCCCACGGCGGCCGCGACGGCGACGACGACGAACATCAGCACGAGCACACCGGCCATGACACGGTTTCTGGTCTTGGGATCCACCCGTCGAGCGTAACGCGGCCGCCGCCCCCGCTCGTACGCGGACCCCGCACGGGCGGCCCGGGCCGACGGGCCTAGCCCTCCAGGGGCCAGGCCCCGACGGTCTCGTAGCGGGGCCGCTCGCCGGGGATCCCGCTGACGGGCAGGTTGCTGCACACGAGGCTCAGGGTGCCGACCTGCCAGGGGGAGCCCTCGAAGTCCGCGAGGGCGTCGAGGTACGGCCGTAGGCGGACGCCTTCGCGGGCCCGGCCCAGGGTGAGGTGCGCGGAGTACCGGCGGTGCTGCTCCATGGGCACCCCGGCCCGCCGGGCGGCGGCGTCGGCCCGCTCCGCGAGCAGGCGCACCGCGTCGAGGTCACCGGCGGCGCCGATCCACAGCGCGCGGTCGCCGAAGTGGCCGACGCCGTGCAGGCGCAGCGCGAAGGGTGCGGTGCGGGCCGCGGCGCGGGCGAGGCGGGCGTGGAGGTCCGGGAGCAGCTCGTCCCGCACCTCGCCCATGAAGGCGAGCGTGAAGTGCCAGCCCGGCTCGCCGGTCCAGGTCAACCGGTCGTCGCGCAACGGCCGTACGGCCGCGGCCAGCTCGTCCAGGGCCGCCCGGGGCGGCAGCACGGCTGCGAACAGTCTCATGCCGCCGAGCCTAGGCCGTCTCGGTTCCGGAAGCGGCACCGCCGCGGGGGCCGCCCCCGGACCTCGGCGCCTCGAACGCCGGGGGGTCGAGTCGCGCCGGCGGCATCAGGCCCGAGCCGGCGGCATCAGGCACGAGCCGGCGCCGTCGGCGTCAGGCCGCCGCCACCAGCTCGCGCTCGCGCACCGCCGGGACGAACGCCACGCCATGGCGGTCCACCCGCAGCCGCAGGTTCCCGACACGGGCCAGGACCACCGCGATCGCGACGGAGGCGAGCAGCGAGACCACGCCGCCCGCGGCCATGCCGATCCGCGCCCCGTAGGTGTCCGTGATCCAGCCCAGCAGCGGCGCCCCCAGCGGCGTGCCGCCGGTGAAGACCATCATGAACAGGGCCATGACCCGTCCCCGCATCGCGGGGTCGGTCGCCATCTGCACGCTGGAGTTGGCGGTGACGTTGACCGTCAGGCCGAAGACGCCGATCGGCATGAGCAGCGCGGCGAACAGCCAGAAGCCGGGCGCGAAGGCGGTCACGACCAGCAGACCCGAGAACAGCACGGCCGCCGCCACCAGCAGCCGCAGGCGGGAGTGCCCGCGCCGGGCGGCGAGCAGGGCGCCCGTGAGGGAGCCGGCCGCGATCAGGGTGTTGAACAGCCCGTAGGTGCCCGCGTCGCCGTGGAACACGTCGCTCACGTACGCCGACAGCCAGATCGGGAAGTTGAACCCGAAGGTGCCGATGAAGCCGACGAGGACGATCGGCCAGATCAGCTGCGGCCGGCCCGCGACGTACCGCAGGCCCTCGCGCAGCTGCCCCTTGGCGCGCGGCCGGGGCTCGACCGGGTGCAGTTCGTGCGGGCGCATCATCAGCAGGCCGGCGATGGGCGCGGCGAAGGACAGTCCGTTCAGCAGGAAGGCCCAGCCGGAGCCGAACGCGGTGATCAGCACACCGGCGATCGCCGGGCCGACCAGCCGCGCGGACTGGAAGTTGGCCGAATTCAGACTGACGGCGTTGGCGAGCTGGTCCTTGCCGACCATCTCGGGGACGAAGGTCTGCCGGGCCGGGTTGTCGAGGACGGTGACCAGGCCGAGCAGGAAGGCGGCGAGGTAGACGTGCCAGACCTGGACGTGTCCCGCCAGGGTGAGCACGGCCAGGGCGACGCCGGTCAGGCCCATCGCGCTCTGGGTGGCGAGCAGCAGCGGCCGCTTGGGCAGCCGGTCGGCGAGTACGCCTCCGTAGAGTCCGAACATCAGCATCGGCACGAACTGAAGGGCGATGGTGATGCCGACGGCGGATGCCGACCCGGTCAGGGACAGGACCAGCCAGTCCTGGGCGATGCGCTGCATCCAGGTGCCGGTGTTCGAGACGACCTGGCCGGTGGCGAAGAGCCGGTAGTTCCGGATCTTCAGCGAGCTGAACATCCCCCGGTTCTTGCCGGGAGGTGGCCCCGGGTTCTTGCCCGCGGGGGTGGTGTCGGGGGTGGATATGTGGCCGGGTGCGGAGTCTGCTCCGTTTCCCGTACTCAAAAGCGTTCGCCTCCTGGCGTCGTTCCTATAGGTGCGCGAGCTTCTCCAGGACGGGTGCGGCCTCGCGCAGCTTGGCCCATTCGTCCTCGGTCAGCTCCTCCGCGAGCCCGGCCAGGAAGGCGTTGCGCTTGCGGCGGCTCTCTTCGAGCATCGCTTCGGCCTCCTCCGTCTGGCGGACCACCTTCTGGCGGCGGTCATCGGGGTGCGGTTCCAGCGTGACCAGTCCTTTGGCCTCCAGCAACGCGACGATGCGCGTCATCGACGGCGGCTGGACGTGTTCCCGCCGGGCCAGCTCACCAGGTGTGGCCTGGCCGCAGCGGGCGAGGGTGCCGAGGACCGACATCTCGGTCGGGCTCAGCGATTCGTCGACGCGCTGGTGCTTCAGGCGCCGGCCCAGCCGCATGACGGCGGAGCGGAGGTCGTTCACGGCGGCAGCATCGTCGCCATGGGTAAGGTCACGCATGTATTTAGAGTAACTCATTACTCTGGCTAAGGAACACCATAACCGGCCGTCACTCGTAAGGGTGAGCCGGCGGCGGAAAGTGACACGCGTCCCCGGCCTGTGCCCCGACTCTTTCGGCATGGGGACACATGTGCTCAGCATGCGCATAGACGGGGAGCTCCTCGACAGGCTCCGGATTCATGCCGCCAAACGCGGAATGAGCGTCCAGGACTATGTGGTCCGGACGCTCATTCGCGATGACTTCGACGAGCGCTTCAAAGCGGCCGTCGACGAGACGGAGAAGTTCTACGGGCTTACGTGAGGCCGAGGGCCGGCATCGCGTAGTAGAAGACGAACACCGCCGACACGACGTACATGGCCACGGGGACCTCGCGGCCCCGGCCGGTCGCGGCGCGCAGCGCGCAGAAGCTCACGAAGCCGATGCCGATGCCGTTGGTGATCGAGTACGTGAACGGCATCATCACCATGGCCAGGAAGGCCGGGACGGCGATGGTGAAGTCGCTCCAGTCGATGTCCTTGACCGAGCCCGCCAGGATCAGGAAGCCGACCGCCACGAGGGCCGGGGTGGCCGCCTGGGACGGGACCATGGTGGCGAGCGGGGTGAGGAACAGCGCCACGGTGAAGAGGCCGCCGGTCACGACGTTCGCCAGCCCGGTGCGGGCGCCCTCGCCGACCCCGGCCGTGGACTCCACGAAGCAGGTGGTGGCCGAGGAGGAGGTCGCGCCGCCCGAGGCGACCGCCAGACCGTCGATCAGCAGGACCCGGTTGATGCCGGGGAAGTTGCCGTCCTTGTCGATCAGCTTCGCCTCGTCGCCGACGCCCAGGATCGTGCCCATGGCGTCGAAGAAGCAGGACAGCAGCACGGTGAAGACGAACAGGACGCCGGTCAGCAGCCCGACCTTCTCGAAGCCGCCGAAGAGGCTGACCTGGCCGACGAGCCCGAAGTCGGGGGCGGCCACCGGGTTGCCCGGCCACGCCGGGACGGTCAGGCCCCAGGCCTCGCCCGGCAGACCGGCCACGAGCTGGACGGCCACCGCGACGACGGTCATGACCACGATGGAGATCAGGATCGCGCCCGGCGTCTTGCGGATCAGCAGGGCGAGCGTGAGCAGCACGCCGACGACGAAGACCAGCACGGGCCAGCCGTGCAGGTGGCCGCCCGCGCCGAGCTGGAGCGGGACGGTGGTGTGCGCGGCGTCGGGGATGCGGGTGACGAAGCCCGAGTCGACCAGGCCGATCAGCATGATGAACAGGCCGATGCCGATGGCGATGCCCTTGCGCAGCCCCACCGGGACGGCGTTCATGACGCGCTCGCGCAGGCCGGTCGCGACCAGCAGCATCACCACGAACCCGGCCAGGACCACCATGCCCATGGCGTCGGCCCAGCTCATGCGCGGGGCGAGCTGGAGGGCGACGACCGTGTTGACGCCGAGGCCGGCGGCCAGCGCGATCGGGACGTTGCCGATGACGCCCATGAGGAGCGTGGAGAACGCGGCCGTCAGCACGGTGGCGGTGACCAGCTGGCCGCCGTCGAGCTGGTGCCCGTACATGTCCTTCGCGCTGCCCAGGATGATCGGGTTCAGCACGATGATGTAGGCCATCGCGAAGAAGGTCGCGAAGCCGCCGCGGACCTCGCGGGCGAGGGTCGAGCCGCGCTCGGAGATCCGGAAGTGGCGGTCGAGGGCCGAGGTCTCCCGAGGGCCGGGTTCCGGGGCGGTGGCCGTGGGGGCGGGGGCCGGGGCAGGGGTGCTCATACGGTCCTCATTGGGTGGTTCATACGAAAAAAATGGGCCACGCCCACATCGTTTCAGTATGAACACATGAACGAAGGAGCGTCCATCTCCGCGCGTAGACCCCGGAATCGGCGGCCTAGACTGACCGCATGGCGAAATGGACTCCGAAGCACGAGGCGCCCGAGCCCCTTGAGGGTCCGGTCGTCGCCACCATCACCGGCGGCACGATCCTCTGGTTCGCCCTCTTCGTCGTCCAGCTCCCCTTCTACGGCTGGTTCTCCGACCGCGACCTGCTGTGGTGGGTCTGGACCTGCGCGGCCGGCGGGTTCCTCGGCCTGATCGGCATCTGGTACGTCCGCGGCCGCGACGCCGCCCTCAAGCGCCACGCCGCCGCGGCGCAGGGCGAGCAGACCGGGCAGGCCGCTACGCATCCCGGGCCGCATCGGCAGCCGGGCCAGGCCTGACGCCGGGGGCGACGACCCGCTCCCCGCGGCCCCGAGCCCGCCGTACGGGCTCGAGCCGGAGCCGCTGGGGAGCTGCGCGCAGATGGGCCGACAGGTCCGGCAGCGGCCCCGCCTCCCCGGCCGTGAACCACACCAGCACCTCCTCGCCCGTCCTGACCGGCAGCGCCGGGAAGGTGTTCTGCGCGTGCTCGGTGCGGTGCACGGCCCGCGGGGCGCAACCCGCGGCGGTGAGAGCCGGTCGCAGCCGCCGCTCGAAGTGGCGGGCGAAGGCCTCCGCGTCCAGGGGGTGGCAGACGGTCGCGACGACCGGCCCCCCGGCGTCCGGGGCGGCGAAGCCCGGTCCGCGCAGCAGCAGTACGTCGTCCGAGTCCAGCATGGTCGCGTTGGCCGCCTCCCGGTGGGCCTGCCAGACGGGGCCGTCGTAGAAGGCGTGGAGCGCCCGCTCGCGCGCCGCCATGTCGGGGAAGCTGCGCAGCCAGACGAAGCGGTCCGGATCGTCCAGGTCCCGGAACCGGCCGCCGACCGTGATGCCCGCCGTCTCCTGCCCGGTGACGAACTCCCGCTCGAAGAGTTCGACCAGTGCGTCCCGGGCGCCGGGGCGCAGGGCGTACTGCCGCAGTTCGACGATCGCGTCGACCACGCCGACGGTGCTCATGGCGTGCGTGGCGGGCGTGGCGTTCCTGGTGTTCCTGCTGTTCCTGGGGTTCGCATTCCCGGTGTCCATGGCCGGAGGGTAGGCCCCGTCCACTGACACCCGCCGTCAGTGAATGCCCTCCGGCAGCGGACCGAAGGGGGGGACCTCGGGAGGATTCGGGTCATCCCGAAGTCGGATCTTCTGACGTCTCGGCGGGTGAAGCGTTCGAACCGCCCGTACCGTCGAAAGCATGACGCAGCGGGCGAAGATCGATCAGGACGGTCCGGAGCGGGCCGGCGGCGCCATCGACGCGGGGGCCGAGCTGGACCCCGTACACCCCGTGCGACCGCCCGCGCCCCGCTTCAAGCCCGGCGGCCTGAGCACCGCCGAGGTCGCCGAACGCGTGGCGCGCGGAGACGTCAACGACGTCCCCGTCCGCAGCAGCCGCTCCACCGCCGACATCGTCCGCGGCAACGTCCTCACCCGGTTCAACGCGATCATCGGCGTGCTCTGGGTGGTCATGCTCTTCGTCGCTCCGATCCAGGACAGCCTCTTCGGCTTCGTGATCATCGCGAACACCGGCATCGGCATCATCCAGGAACTGCGCGCCAAGAAGACCCTCGACGGCCTCGCCGTCATCGGCGAGGCCAAACCCAGCGTCCGCCGCGACGGCAGGACCGCGGAGATCTCCACCTCCGAGATCGTCCTCGGCGACGTCATCGAACTCGGCCCCGGCGACAAGGTCGTCGTCGACGGAGCCGTCGGCGAGGCCGACGGCCTGGAGATCGACGAGTCCCTGCTCACCGGCGAGGCCGACCCCGTCCTGAAGAAGCCCGGCGACGAGGTCATGTCCGGCTCGTTCGTCGTCGCCGGCGGCGGCGCCTTCACCGCCACCAAGGTCGGCCGCGAGGCCTACGCCGCCCAGTTGGCCGAAGAAGCCTCCCGCTTCACCCTCGTCCACTCCGAGCTGCGCTCCGGCATCTCCACCATCCTCAAGTACGTCACCTGGATGATGATCCCGACCTCCATCGGCCTCGTCATCAGCCAGCTGGTCGTCAAGGACTCCAACCTCAAGGACTCCATCGCCCGCACCGTCGGCGGCATCGTCCCGATGATCCCCGAGGGCCTCGTCCTGCTCACCTCGGTGGCCTTCGCGATCGGCGTCATCCGGCTCGGCCGCAAGCAGTGCCTGGTCCAGGAACTGCCCGCCATCGAGGGCCTCGCCCGCGTCGACGTGGTCTGCCTCGACAAGACCGGCACGCTCACCGAGGGCGGCATGGACGTCACCGAGCTCCGCCCGCTCGGCGGCGCGGACCCCTCGTACGTCACGAAGGTGCTCGGCGCCCTCGGCGAGTCCGACCCGCGGCCCAACGCCAGCCTCCAGGCGATCATCGACGCCTACCCCGACAGCGCCGAGTGGCGCTGCACCGAGTCCCTGCCCTTCTCCTCCGCCCGCAAGTACAGCGGCGCCAGCTTCAGCGAGGGCGACGGCGAGAGCAGCACCTGGCTGCTGGGCGCCCCCGACGTCCTGCTCCCCACCGGGGACCCCGCCCTCGACGAGATCCACGACCTCAACGAACAGGGCCTGCGGGTCCTCCTGCTGGCCCGCTCCGCCCGCGAACTCGACGACGAAGCCGTGGCCACCGGCGTCCGGCCGACCGCCATCGTCGTCCTCGAGCAGCGGCTCCGCCCGGACGCCGCCGACACGCTGCGCTACTTCGAGGACCAGGACGTCAAGGCGAAGGTCATATCCGGGGACAACGCCGTCTCGGTCGGCGCGGTCGCCGGCAAGCTGGGCCTGCCGGGCGCCGAGAACACCGTCGACGCCCGCAAAATGCCCGCCGAGCAGGCCGGCATGGCACACGTCCTCGACGCGAACTCCGTCTTCGGGCGCGTGACCCCGCAGCAGAAGCGGGACATGGTCGGCGCCCTCCAGTCCAAGGGCCACACGGTCGCCATGACCGGCGACGGCGTCAACGACGTCCTGGCCCTCAAGGACGCCGACATCGGCGTCTCGATGGGCTCCGGCTCCGAGGCCACCCGGGCCGTGGCCCAGATCGTCCTCCTCAACAACAGCTTCTCGACCCTCCCGTCGGTGGTCGCCGAGGGCCGCCGGGTCATCGGCAACATCACCCGCGTAGCGACCCTCTTCCTGACGAAGACGGTCTATTCGGTCCTCCTCGCGATCCTGGTGGTCTGCTCGCAGGTCGAGTACCCCTTCCTGCCCCGCCACCTGACCCTGCTGTCCACCCTCACCATCGGCATCCCCGCCTTCTTCCTGGCCCTCGCGCCGAACAAGGAACGCGCGAAACCGCACTTCGTGAAACGGGTGATGCGCTACGCCGTCCCGGGCGGCGTGATCGCGGCGACGGCCACCTTCGTGACGTACCTGGTCGCCCGCTCCCACTACACGGGCCCCGACGCCCTCAAGGCCGAAACCAGCGCGGCCACCCTGGCCCTGTTCCTCACCTCGATGTGGGTCCTGGCGATCATCGCCCGCCCGTACACGTGGTGGCGCGTCGGCCTGGTCGGCGCGATGGCCGGCGCCTTCCTGATCGTGCTGTTCGTGCCCTGGCTCCAGGACTTCTTCCAGCTCAAGCTGGAGGGCGTGACCATGCCCTGGATCGCGGTCGCGGTCGCCGCGGCGGCCGCGACCCTGATCGAGTTCACGTTCCGGTGGGTGGACCGCAGGTTCCCGGCATGAGCGGCCCCGAGCGCGTCCCGCCACGCGGACACGGGCACGCCCTCGCCTCGGACCGTCTCGTTCGGCCCGGCCCCGGGCCGTCTCTCACGACCTAGTCGAACCACCGGTCCCGGGCCAGCTCCGCCGTGCGGGACGGGTCCTCCAGCAGGGCCGCCACCTCGAAGCGGCGCGGCCACTGGCCCGCCGACCAGGCCAGTCCCGCCGCCACGCCCTCCAGGGTGGAGGCGTGCAGGGTGCCGTCGGGGGTGCGGCGCCAGTCCAGTTCGATGCCGCCCGCGATCAGCTCCTCGTGTTCGAGGTACGTGGACGGGGTCGCGGGGCCCAGCAGGATGCGGACCGGCTCCGGGACCTCGTGTTCCTCGCCGGGGGTCGTGACCTCCGCCGGGACCGTCTCCGAGAGGCGGCGGACCTGGAGGAGGTCCGCCAGGTCGGCCGCCCGGGACGGCGCGACCGGCAGGAGCGGCAGGCCCTGCGTCAGGGGCAGCAGGTCCGGGGCGTCCGCGATGACCGCGTCCGCCGCGTCCACCACCAGGACCTCGCCGTCCACCACCGCGCGCAGCTCGTCCGGAAGGGTGACCTGCTCGGGGTCCAGATCGGCCAGGGCGGAGTACAGGCCGTGCAGCTGGCGGCCCGTCACCTCGCGCTCCGGATCCGCGAGGCGGGCCAGGAGCTCGGCCGCGCCGCCCGGTTCGTCCAGGAGGGCCGCAACCGTGGTCCGTACGCCGAGGGCGCGCAACACCTGCTCGTCCTCGAAGCCGGTGGCGTCCGCCGAGGTGTAGAGGCCCGCCAGCAGCGGGTCGCCGCCCGCCGCGCGCAGGCCCGCCGGGCGGCGGCCGTCCAGCACCGGGTGGTCGCGCAGCCACCAGGCGGTGTACGGGCGCACCGACTGCGTGGTGCCGTCCGGGAGGAGGACGCGCACGGGCTGGGTCAGGGCGTCGCGCAGCGGGGGCTGCGCGAGCATGGCCAGGGCCTGGGGCCAGCAGTCGTCGTCGACCAGGTCCAGGTCCCGTACGGCGACCAGTTCCGTGGCCACCGGGGGGACCGGGGTGTCCGGCAGCTGGTCCAGTACGTCCTCGCACCACACGTCGACGGCGTCGAGCAGGCCCGCGTCGTCCGGCTCGGCGAAGTCGCCCTCGCGCGGCTCCAGCTCGTCCGGGTCGAGCACCACATCGGTGGCGCGGACCAGCTGGAACGTGGCGAGGACGCCCACGGCGGTGAGCGTGTCGGCGTCCCAGCGGGCGGCCAGCTCGGCGTCCACGTACGGGACTTCGTCCTCGCGGATGACGGAGGCGAGCGGCGAGCCGGGCAGCAGCAGCTCACCGGCCGGGGTCGGCTCCCCGTCCTCGTCCGGGAGGGCCAGCGCGCCCAGCCACGGTTCGTCGCCCGGGGCCAGCTCGGCGTCGCGGACCAGGCCCAGGACCACGTCGGCCAGTTCCTCCGGGTCCAGGGCGTCCTCGTCCCAGATCTCGCCCGCGTCCATCGAGCCGGCCACGGCGGCCCGTACCTGCGGGGTCGTCAGGACGGCCCGAGCGGTCGCCGGGAGGGCGCCGAGCTTCTCCAGCAGCGGATGCGCGGCGTCGGGGTGGGCCACCTTCAGCCCCAGCCGGGCCAGGTCCGCCGGGGTGTCCGCGTACGGGAGGAGGACGTGGCGCGGCCCGATCGTCGTGCGGCCGTCGGCGAGCGGCACGGGCAGCCCGGACAGCCGGTCCGGGTCGACCCCGGCGAGGGAGTCGTAGAGCCGGTGCCACCACTCGGGGGTCCGCTCGATGCCCGCGATCCGCTCGATGGCGTCGCCGAGCGGAAGCCGGCCCACGCCCAGGGTGCGCAGCTCGGCGCGGCGCTCCAGGCCGGCCGGGAGCAGGGTCGGCAGGACCTCGGCCAGGACCCGTACGGTGTCGGCGCCCGCGCCCTCCACGACCTCGGCCTCGAAGGGGCGCAGGGCGGCCCGCTCGTCGGCGTGCTCGGGCGGGGCGGCGGGCGCGAGGAAGGCGGTGCGGGGGAGGCGCCGGAGCACGGCGGCGCGCAGGGCCCCGTCCAGCTCGCCCTTGCCGAGCGGGCCGGGGACCAGGTCGACGAGGGCGGTGGTCACCGGGTCCCAGGCGCCGAGGAGTTCGGCGTAGGCGTCGGCGGCGCGCTCCACGAGGAAGTCGGTCAGCGGGCCCGGCGCCGGGTGCCGGCGGGTGGTGTCCAGCGGCAGGGTCGCGATGAGCAGGGCCGGGATGCCCAGCGGTTCGTCGGTGGGGGTCGGCGCGTGGACGACGGGCGCGGTGGCCGGGCGCACGGGCGCGCCCTCGGTGTCGACGGGCACGGCCCAGGACACCGACCAGGAGGGCCGCAGCCGTTCCTCGACGGGCCGGTCCGCGAGCAGGGCCTTCTCGAGGGGGCCGCCGTGGCGGACGGTGCGCCACCGGTTGGTGCCCGACCGGGAGTCCTCGATGACGGCGTAGGGGCCCTCGTCGCTGCGGTACAGGGTGCGGGCAGGACCGGCCGGGGTCTCCACGACGACCTCTTGCAGCCCGGGCAGGGTGAGCAGCAGCGCGTCGTCGATGCCGGTGAGGAGCCGCTCGACGAGGTCCTCGGCGGCGGCGTCGCGCAGCGGGAGGACCACGACGGTGTCGTAGCCCTCGGGGGCGGTGCCCTCGGCGGGCAGCGGGAGCCGCAGCAACGGGACGTGGCCGTCGCGGCGGCGCAGTTCGTCGCCGAGGCCGGGGCTGCCGACGGCGGCGTCGCGGGCCAGTTCGCGGGCCTCGGCCAGCGACCAGCGGACGCCGCCGTGGCGGCCGAGGACGGCGGGCTCGTCGGACACCGCGAGGACGGCCGCGAAGCCGACGCCGAAGCGGCCGACGGTGTCGCCGGAGCCGGAGCCGGAGCCGGAGCCGGAGCCGGAGCCGCTGCCGGGGCCCGCGCCGGGACCCCCGCCGGTTCCCGACGCGCGCTTGGCGGAGGCGCGCAGGGTGCTCAGCGACTCCACACCCGTCGCGTCGAGCGGGGCACCGGTGTTGGCGACGGCCAGGACCGCGTGCCCGCCCTCGCCCGCGTGCAGGGTGAGGCGCAGCCGGCCCGGTACCCCCGCACGCGCCGCGGCGTCGGCCGCGTTCTGGGCCAGCTCGACGACGAGCCGGTCGCGGTAGCCGCCCAGCGCCAGGTCCTCCTCGGCGTTGGCGTCCTCGCGGAAGCGGGCCGGGCCCGCGCCCCAGGCGTCGAGCACCGCCCGCCGCAGCCGGGCCGTGCCGAAGGGGTCCACGCCGCTCTGGGCCGCCGTCACTCGCACGCTCACGCCGCTGCCTCCACGCTGTGCTGCCTCCAAGAACTCCTGAAGGTACCGCCTACGGGGCCATCGCTCGCCCGTGAGGTGCGCGAACACCACGACGTCGGCATCCCAGTGGCGCTCCCCGGCGAGGTTCCCGCCGCACGTGATCAGGCGGAGCTCCGCCTTCCTGTGCGCGTCCTCCCGGCGAGGAGGCCCCCGGGAACGATGGAACCCCTCCCGGCGGGGAAGGCCCCCGGGAACGACGGAACCCCCGGCGGCACGGGGCCGCCGGGGGTTCGTGAGCGAGTGTCAGAGCTTCTCGATGACGTAGTCGATGCAGGCGGTCAGCGCCTGCACGTCCGCCGGATCGATCGCCGGGAACATCGCGATGCGGAGCTGGTTGCGGCCGAGCTTGCGGTACGGCTCGGTGTCCACGATCCCGTTGGCGCGCAGCACCTTGGCGACGGCCGCCGCGTCGATGTCGTCCGAGAAGTCGATCGTGCCGATGACGGCGGAACGCTTGTCGGCGTCCACGACGAACGGGGTCGCGTACTTGGACGCCTCGGCCCAGCCGTACAGGTTGCGCGCGCTGGCCGCCGTACGACCGGTCGTGAACTCCAGGCCGCCCTGGCCGTTCATCCACTCCAGCTGCTCGTTCAGCAGGAAGAGGGTGGACAGCGCCGGGGTGTTGTACGTCTGGTTCTTCAGCGAGTTGTCGATCGCCGTCGGCAGCGAGAAGAACTCCGGGATGTGCCGGCCCGACGCGTGCACGCGGGCGGCCCGCTCCAGCGCGGCCGGGGAGAAGGCGGCCAGCCACAGGCCGCCTTCCGAGGCGAAGGACTTCTGCGGGGCGAAGTAGTAGACGTCGGTCTCGGTGATGTCCACCGGCAGACCGCCGGCGCCCGAGGTCGCGTCCACCAGGACGAGCGACCCGGCGTCCGCGCCGGCGACGCGCTTGACCGGCGCCGCGACACCCGTCGAGGTCTCGTTGTGGGTGTACGCGTACACGTCCACGCCCGCCTCGGCCTCGGGCTCGGGGTGCGTGCCCGGCTCGGAGGAGATGACGGTCGGCGCGTCCAGCCACGGCGCGAGCTTCGCGGCCTTGGCGAACTTGGAGGAGAACTCGCCGAAGGTGAGGTGCTGGGACTTCTGCTCGATCAGCCCGTGGGTCGCGATGTCCCAGAAGGCGGTGGAGCCGCCGTTGCCCAGGATCACCTCGTAGCCCTCGGGGAGGGAGAAGAGGTCACGGAGCCCCTGGCGCACCGAGCCGACCAGGTTCTTGACCGGGGCCTGGCGGTGGGAGGTTCCGAGCAGGGAGGTACCGGTGGCGGCGAGGGCGTCCAGCGCCTCGGTCCGCACCTTGGAGGGGCCCGCGCCGAAGCGTCCGTCGGCGGGCTTGATGTCAGCGGGAATCTGGATCTCGGCCACCAACGGAGCGTATCGGGTCCCGGTCCGGGCTTCGGAGGCGCGTCCACCCGATGAGACGCATCGGGGGCCCCTCGTGGACACCCGGACGGTGGCAGGGTGGATGCCGTGACGACACCCGGGGAACTCGAGCGGACCTTGCGGACGGAGCTGCGCGGGGAGGTGGACTTCGGTGCCGCGGCCCGGGCACTGGCGACCATGGACGCCTCGAACTACCGGCGCGTGCCGGTCGGCGTCGTCGCCCCGCGCGATGCCGACGACGTGGCGGCCGCGCTGCGCGTGTGCGCGGCGGCCGGGGTCCCGGTCGTCCCGCGCGGTGGCGGGACCTCCATCGCGGGCCAGGCCACGGGCACCGGCGTGGTCCTCGACCTCACCCGGCACATGAACGCCCTGGTCTCCGTGGACCCGGCAGCGCGCCTCGCCGTGGTCCAGCCCGGGCTGGTCCTGGACCGGCTGCGGGACGCGGTGCGCCCCTACGGCCTGACCTTCGGCCCGGACCCCTCCACGCACTCCCGCTGCACCCTCGGCGGCATGATCGGCAACAACGCCTGCGGGGCCCATTCGGTCGCCTGGGGGACCACCGCGGACAACGTGGCCGAGCTGGCGGTGACGGCGTACGGGGGCGCCGTCCACCGGATCGGGACGGGCTGGGCGGGAGCGCCGCAGGGCCTGCGCGAGCTCGTCGCGGGGAACCTGGCGCTGCTGCGCACCGGGATGGCCGGCGGCTTCTCCCGGCGGATCTCCGGCTACGGGGGACTGGACGCGCTGCTGCCCGAGCGGGGCGTGCAGCTCGCGCGGGCGTTCTGCGGGAGCGAGGGCACGCTCGGGGTGGTCACCGAGGCGGTGGTGCGCCTGGTGGAGCTGCCGCCCGCGCCGGTCCTGGCGGTCCTGGGGTACGCGGACGAGAGCGCGGCGGCGGACGCGGCCGCCGGACTGGTGTCCGCGGGCACCTCCCGGAGGGAGCCGGGGTCAGGGCCGCTCACGGTGGAGGGGATGGCGCAGGACCTGGTGCGCGGGGCCGTCGGACTGCCGAGGGGCGCGGCCTGGCTGTTCGTGGAGATGGCGGACGAGGGCGCGGCGCGGGAGCTGGTACGGGGAGCCGACGCGCTCGACGCGGTGGTGGTCACCGACCCGGCGGAGCAGCGGGCGCTGTGGCGGATCCGGGACGACGCGGCCGGCACGGCCACGCGGATGCCGGGAGGGGAGATGGCCTGGCCGGGATGGGAGGACTGCGCGGTACCGCCGGCCCGGCTGGGGGCGTACCTGCGGGAGTTCCGCGCCCTGCTGGCGCGGCACGGCCTGCGCGGATCGCCGTACGGGCACTTCGGCGAGGGCTGCGTCCACGTACGGATCGACTTCGACCTGGTCTCGGCGCCGGGCGTGGCCCGCTTCCGGGAGTTCTCCTCGGAGATGGCGGACCTGGTGGTGGCGCACGGCGGCTCGCTGTCCGGGGAACACGGGGACGGGCAGGCACGGGCCGAACTGCTGCCGAGGATGTACGGGGCGGAGGTGGTCGGGCTCTTCGGCGCGTACAAGGACGTGTGGGACCCGGCGGGCGGCATGAACCCGGGGATGCTGGTCCGCCCGGCGCGCCTCGACGAGAACCTGCGCTTCGCGGTCCTGCCGGACTCCGCCTTCGCGGGGGAGGTGGCCCGGTGCGTGGGGGTCGCCAAGTGCCGGACGGCCGACGCGGGCGGGCCGGGGGTGATGTGCCCGTCGTACCGGGCCACGGGGGAGGAGCGGCACTCCACGCGGGGCCGGGCCCGGCTGCTGCACGAGATGCTGGCGGGCGAGGTCGTACGGGACGGCTGGCGCTCCGCGGAGGTCGCCGAGGCGCTGGACCTGTGCCTGGGCTGCAAGGGGTGCCTCAGCGACTGCCCGGTGGGCGTGGACATGGCCTCGTACAAGGCGGAGTTCCTGCACCACCACTGGGCGGGCCGCATCCGCCCGCTCGCCCACTACGCCCTGGGCGGCCTCCCGGCCTGGCTGCGCCTGATCGCCCGCCTGCGGGGCGCGGGCCTTGCGAACGCACTGGCGCGGCGCGTCCGGGTGCCGGGCCTGGCCCGCGAACGCGCCCTGCCGGTCCTGGCCCGGGAGCCGTTCACCCGCGGGCACCGCGCGACCCGGCCGGGGCTCCGGGAGGGCCGCCCGCAGGGATCCGCCCCCACTGAACCCCCGGTGACGCTGTGGCCGGACACGTTCACGCAGTACCTGTCCCCGGAGGTCGGCCACGCCGCGGTCCGCGTCCTGGAGGCGGCCGGCCTGGCCGTCACCGTCCCCACCGGCCCGGTGTGCTGCGGGCTGACGTACCTGTCCACCGGCCGCCCCGACCGCGCCCGCACGACCTTGCGCCGCACGCTGACCGCCCTCGGCGACGTCCGGGGCCCCGTCCTCGTCCTGGAACCCAGCTGCGCCGCAGCCCTGCGCACCGACCTGCCCGCCCTCCTCCCGCAGGACCCCCGGGCCCGGCAGCTGGCAGGGGCCGTCCGCACCTTCGCCGAGACCCTCGAGGAGCACGCGCCGCACTGGCAGCCGCCGCGCCTCGACCGGCCGGTGACCGGCCAGACCCACTGCCATCAGCACGCGGTGCTCGGCGACGCCGCCGACCGGCGGCTGCGCGCACGGGCCGGGCTCACCGGCGAGCTCAGCGGCGGCTGCTGCGGGCTGGCCGGGAACTTCGGCTTCGAGCCGGGCCACCACGAGGTGTCGGTGGCCTGCGCACAGGAGCAGCTCCTCCCGTCCCTGCGCGCGGCCGCACCGGACGCCGCCGTCCAGGCCGACGGCTTCTCCTGCCGCACCCAGATCGCCCAGCTGGGCGGGGTCCGGGCCCACCACCTGGCGGAACTCCTGGCCGACGGCCTGGCCGGCGGCCGGGACGGCGCATCGGACGGCGGACAGGGCGGAGGCGGGGCCACGACGGCTGTGTAAGGCAGACGGCGTGCAAGACGGGCGGCTGTGCAAGGCAGGCGGCTATGTAAGGCAGCACACGCGGCAGCACTCCTTACGACCCACTAATCTGGATAAATGCCCGCACCTTCCCCCTCCCCCGCCACGACGACCCCCGCCCCGCACAGCGCGTCGCCCGCCACCGCGCGCCCCGCCGGGGGGTCCCGCCTCGGCCCGGTCGCGCTGGTGGTCTCGGCGGGGATCTCGGTGCAGTTCGGCGCGGCCCTGGCGGTCATGATCATGCCGCGGGCGGGGGCGGCGGGCGTGGTCACCCTGCGCCTCGCGGCGGCCGCGCTGGTGCTGCTGCTCGTGTGCCGCCCCACGGTGCGCGGCTACTTCCGCGCCGACTGGGGCACGGTGGTCGCCTTCGGCGTGGCCATGGCGGGCATGAACGGCCTCTTCTACCAGGCCATCGACCGCATCCCGCTCGGCCCGGCCGTCACCCTCGAGGTGCTCGGCCCGCTGGCCCTGTCCGTGGTCGTCTCCCGGCGTCTGGTGAACCTGCTCTGGGCGGTCCTGGCCCTGGCCGGCGTCGTGCTGCTGGCGGGCCACGGCGGGGCCGGCTTCGGCGGTCTCGACCCCCTGGGCGCGGCCTACGCGGTCGGGGCGGGCGCGATGTGGGCGGCGTACATCGTGTTCAGCGCGCGCACGGGCCGCCGCTTCCCGCAGGCGGACGGCCTGGCCCTGGCCATGGCGGTGGCCGCCGTGCTGTCGCTGCCGCTGGGCCTCCTCGAAGCCGGCTCCGCCCTGCTGGTCCCGAGCACCCTCGCGCTCGGCGTCGGCGTGGCCGTCCTGTCCTCCGTGCTGCCGTACACCCTGGAACTCCTCGCCCTGCGCCGGCTCCCGGCCCCCACCTTCGCGATCCTGATGAGCCTGGAGCCGGCCATCGCCGCCACCGCGGGCTTCCTCGTCCTGAACCAGGCCATGTCCGCGCTGGACGCCCTGGCCATCGCGCTGGTCATCGCGGCCAGCATGGGCGCGGTCCGCTCCCAGAGCAGGAAACGGGCCGCCTGATGGATGCGGGACCGGCGAGCTCGGCGACGGCTAACGGTCCGCGTACCGGGCCGTCATCGCCGTCACCGCGGCCCTGATGCGGGCGCGGAGGGCGGGCGGGGAGAGGACCTCCGCGTCCGCCGCCAGGGCCAGGAACTGGGCCTCCGCGTGGTCCGCCGACTCGATCGGCAGGGTCGCGCGGGTCCAGCCCGGCAGGTCCGGGTCCGGGTGGCCGGTGGCGGCCAGGGCGCGGGCCTGGGGGCCCGTCAGGCGGGACGCGGCGCGGGCACTCAGGCGTACCTCCGCCTCCTGCGGGTACAGCCGCGCGTGGAAGTCCTCCTGGGTCCGGCGCCAGTGCGCCGCCAGGTCGAAGCCCTCCGGGAGCTCCGCGGTCTGCTCCGTGTCCGTCACCGACAGGATCTGGTCCACCCGGTAGGTCCGGGCGCCGTCCGGGCCCGCCACCAGGTACCAGCGGCCCGCCTTCAGGACCAGTCCGTAGGGGGCGAGGAGCCGTTCGACCTCCCGGGGCTCCTTCCAGCGCCGGTAGCGGACGGCGATCACCCGGCCCTGCCACACGGCGTCGGCGACCTGCGCCAGGTACGGGGTCTCCTCGTGCTCCGCGTACCAGCCCGGCGCGTCCAGGTGGAACCGCATCCGCATCCGGTCGGCCTGCGCGCGCAGCTCCGGCGGCAGCGCCGCCCGCAGCTTCAGCTGGGCCGCCGACAGGGCCCGGCCGAGGCCCAGTTCCGCGGCCGGTCCCGGCATCCCGGTCAGGAACAGGGCCTCCGCCTCGCCCGTACTGAGCCCCGTCAGCCGGGTCCGGTAGCCGGCGAGCAGCTGGTAGCCGCCGCTGTGTCCGGCGTCCCCGTACAGCGGGACACCCGCCGCGGCCAGCGCCTCCGCGTCGCGGTAGACCGTACGGACGGACACCTCCAGCTCGCGCGCGAGTTCGGCGGCGGTCATCCGGCCCCGGGTCTGGAGCAGGAGGAGGATCGACAGCAATCGGCTCGACTTCACTGCCACATGGTGTCAGTGAAGCGGTCCTACGGTCCTCGCATGAACGATTTCGACTTCCTCGTCGGCACCTGGGACGTCGCCAACCGGTGGCGCGCCGACTTCCTCGACCCGGACAGCGCGTGGGAGGAGTTCCCGGCCGTGTCCCGCGCGTCCCGCCACTTCGACGGCGGCGCCAGCTTCGACGAGATCGACTTCCCGACGAAGGGCTTCGGCGGTCTGACGCTGCGGCTCTTCGACCGGGAGCGCGAGCAGTGGTCGCTGTACTGGTCGAGCCGCCGCACCGGCGTCCTGTTCCCACCCGTCGTCGGACGGTTCGACGACGGCCGCGGGGTCTTCGAGGGGGAGGACACGCACGACGGCAAGGCGGTCCGCGTCCGGTTCGTGTGGTCGGGGACCGCGTCCGGCTCCCCCCGCTGGGAGCAGTTCTTCTCGCTCGACGAGGGCGCGAGCTGGATCTGCAACTGGACGATGGACTTCACCCGTCGCCCCTGAAGCCGTACGCCCGCCCCGCCGGCCACGGGGGACCCCGGCAGAAGCCGGGGAGGGAGCCGGCGGGGCGGGCGTACTCCCGTCCGCGCTGCCCGAGGGGGAGGTCCGGGTACGAAGGCGTCGCCTTCGCGCCACCCTGGATACAAATCATGCAAGCGTGCTTGATTGTTTTGATGGCGGCTGCCAGTCTTCCCCTCACGCCGAGAGGGGAGCACCGCCGTGCCCGATCCGTCCGCCGTCGATCCCACCGCTGCCGCTGCCGCCGTCCTTGCCGACCTGCGCGAGGAGGGGCGTGAACTGGACGCCCTGGTCGGGGAGTTGACGGCCGCCGACTGGGCCCGGCCCACCCCGGCGCCCGGCTGGAGCATCGCCCACCAGATCGCCCACCTGCACTGGACCGACCGGGCCGCGCTGCTCGCCCTCACCGACGCCGCCGGCTTCGGCCGCATGGTCGAGGAGGCCCTCGCGGCGCCCGACTCCTTCGTCGACGAGGGTGCGCAGGAGGGGGCGAAGCTGCCGCCCGCCGAGCTGCTCGCCCGCTGGCGCTCCGGGCGCACCGACCTCGACGAGGCCCTCGCGGCGGCCTCGCCCGACACCCGCTTCCCCTGGTACGGGCCGCCGATGAAGGCCGCCTCGATGGCGAGCGCCCGGCTGATGGAGACCTGGGCGCACGGCCAGGACGTCGCCGACGCGCTCGGCGTACGGCGCACCCCGACCGCGCGGCTGCGGCACGTGGCCCGGATCGGCGTACGGGCCCGCGACTACGCCTACGCCGTCCGCGGACTGCCCGCGCCCGCCCAGGAGTTCCGGGTGGAGCTGACGGCACCCGACGGTTCGACGACGTGGACGTACGGGCCTCCCGATGCCCCACAGCGGATCACCGGTCCCGCACTCGACTTCTGCCTCCTGGTGACCCAGCGGGCCCACCGCGCCGACCTGGCGCTGGCCGCCACCGGCCCCGACGCGGACCGCTGGCTCGACATCGCGCAGGCCTTCGCCGGCCCCGCGGGCCCCGGCCGCGCGCCCGAGGGCTCGCTGTGACCAGGCGCCCCCTGCGCATCGGCAACGCCTCCGGCTTCTACGGGGACCGCTTCGACGCCCTGCGCGAGATGCTGACCGGCGGCCCGCTGGACGTGCTGACCGGGGACTACCTGGCCGAACTCACCATGCTCATCCTCGGCCGCGACCGCCTGAAGCACCCGGACCTCGGCTACGCCAAGACGTTCCTGCGCCAGCTGGAGGAGGGGCTCGGGCTCGCGCACGAGCGGGGCGTACGCATCGTCGCGAACGCGGGCGGCCTGAACCCGGCCGGACTGGCCGATGCGGTGCGGGCGCTGGCGGCCGAGGCAGGGGTTCCCGTCACCGTCGCGCACGTCGAGGGCGACGACCTGATGCCGCACTCCGAGGGGGCGCTGACCGCCAACGCCTACCTGGGGGGCGCCGGGATCACGGCCTGCCTGAGGGCGGGCGCGGACGTGGTCGTGACCGGCCGGGTCACGGACGCGGCGCTGGTCAGCGGACCGGCGGCCTGGTGGTTCGACTGGGCGCCGGACGATCACGACCGGCTGGCGGGAGCCGTGGTCGCGGGCCACGTCCTGGAGTGCGGCACGCAGGCCACCGGCGGGAACTACGCCTTCTTCACCGCGCACGACGTCCGCCGGCCCGGGTTCCCGCTGGCGGAGATCGCCGAGGACGGCTCCTCGGTGATCACCAAGCACCCGGGCACCGGCGGAGTCGTCTCGGTCGGCACCGTCACCGCGCAACTCCTGTACGAGACCCAGGGCGTGCGCTATCTCGGCCCGGACGTCACGGCTCGCCTGGACACCGTCCGGCTGACCGACGACGGACCGGACCGGGTACGGATCTCGGGCGTGCTCGGCGAAGCACCGCCGGCCCTCCTCAAGGTGGGCGTCACCCGCATCGGCGGCTGGCGCAACGAGGTGGTCTTCGTCCTGACCGGCCTGGACGTCGAGGCGAAGGCGGCTCTGGTGCGTGCGCAGCTGGCCGGGGCACTGGAGGGCGTCGCGGACGTGAGCTGGACCCTGTCCCGCACCGACCACGAGGACGCCCCGACGCAGGAGACGGCGAGCGCGCTGCTGCGCCTGGTCGTCCGCGACCCGTCCCCGGAGCGGGTGGGCCGCGGCCTGACCTCGGCCGCGGTCGAACTCGCCCTGGGCAGCTACCCCGGCTTCCACGTCACCGCCCCGCCCGGGCCGGCCCAGCCCTACGGCGTCTTCGCCTCGGACTTCGTCCCGCCGGCCTCGGTCCCCCACGTGGCGGTCCTGCCGGACGGCTCCCGCCGCCCGATCCCCGCCGCACCGGGGGCCGAGCTCCCGGGCGTGACGGCGGCCCGGCCTTCGGACCGGTCGGGGACCGTGCCCCCGGACCGGGGCGCGGCGGGGGAGCAGCCGCCCGCACGGCCCACCACCCGCGCACCCCTCGGCGCACTGGCCGGGGCCCGCAGCGGCGACAAGGGCGGCGACGCCAACGTCGGTGTCTGGGTGGAGACCGACGCCGCCTGGCAATGGCTGCACCGCACCCTCACCGTCGCGCTGTTCCAGTACCTGCTCCCCGAAACCCGGGACCTGCCCGTCACCCGGCACGAGCTCCCGAACCTCCGCGCCCTGAACTTCGACATCCCCGGCATCCTCGGCGACGGCGTCGCCTCCGGCCACCGCTTCGACCCCCAGGCCAAGGCCCTCGGCGAATGGCTGCGCGCCCGCCACCTCGACATCCCGACCCACCTGCTGCCCGACACCGCCCCGGAGGGGACCGGCTGATGACCCGCCTCGGCACCACCGTCGACCCGCACGCCCCCGAGCACGCGCAGGCCCGTACCGCCGCACTGGAACGCCTCGCCGCGCTCGACGCCGAGCACGCCAAGGCCCTCGCCGGAGGCGGCGAGAAGTACACGGACCGCCACAGGCAGCGCGGCAAGCTGCTGGCCCGCGAGCGCGTCGAGCTGCTCCTCGACCCGGACACCCCGTTCCTGGAGCTGTCCCCGCTGGCCGCCTGGGGCAGCGACTACCCCGTCGGCGCCTCCATGGTCACCGGCATCGGCACGGTGGAGGGCGTCCAGTGCCTGGTCACCGCCAACGACCCCACCGTCCGCGGCGGCGCCAGCAACCCCTGGACCCTGAAGAAGGCACTGCGGGCCAACGAGATCGCCCGGCAGAACCGCCTGCCCTGCATCAGCCTCGTGGAGTCCGGCGGCGCCGACCTGCCCTCGCAAAAGGAGATCTTCATCCCGGGCGGCGCGATCTTCCGCGACCTCACCCGGCTCTCCGCCGAGGGCATCCCGACCGTCGCCGTGGTCTTCGGCAACTCCACCGCCGGAGGCGCCTACATCCCCGGGATGTCCGACCACACCATCATGATCAAGGACCGCTCCAAGGTGTTCCTCGGCGGTCCGCCGCTGGTCAAGATGGCCACCGGCGAGGAGAGCGACGACGAGTCCCTCGGCGGGGCGGACATGCACGCCCGCACCTCCGGCCTCGCCGACTATTACGCCCTCGACGAGCACGACGCGATCCGCCGGGCCCGCCGCGTCGTCGCCCGCCTGGGCCACCGCCCGGCGCACGCGGAGCCGCCGCGGGCCGAGGAGCCGGCGTACGACCCCGAAGAACTCCTCGGCATCGTCCCGCCCGACCTGAAGACGCCCTTCGACCCCCGCGAGGTCATCGCCCGCATCGTCGACGCCTCCGACTTCGACGAGTTCAAGCCCCTGTACGGCACCAGCCTCGTCACCGGCTGGGCCACCCTCCACGGCTACCCGGTCGGCATCCTCGCCAACGCCCAGGGCGTGCTGTTCAGCGCCGAGTCGCAGAAGGCCGCCCAGTTCATCCAGCTCGCCAACCAGCGCGACATCCCGCTGCTCTTCCTCCACAACACCACCGGCTACATGGTCGGCAAGGAGTACGAGCAGGGCGGCATCATCAAACACGGCTCGATGATGATCAACGCGGTCTCCAACTCCCGCGTCCCCCACCTCTCCGTGATCATCGGCGCGAGTTACGGCGCCGGCCACTACGGCATGTGCGGCCGCGCCTACGAACCGCGCTTCCTCTTCGCCTGGCCCAGCGCCAAGTCCGCCGTCATGGGACCCCAGCAGCTCGCCGGGGTGCTCTCCATCGTCGCCCGGCAGTCCGCCGCCGCCAAGGGGCAGCCCTACGACGACGAGGCCGACGCCGGAATGCGGGCCTTCGTCGAGGCGCAGATCGAGTCCGAGTCCCTGCCGATGTTCCTGTCCGGGCGGCTGTACGACGACGGGGTCATCGACCCCCGCGACACCCGTACCGTCCTCGGCCTGTGCCTGTCGGCCGTCCACAACGCCCCCGTCGAGGGCGCCCGCGGCGGCTTCGGCGTCTTCCGGATGTGAGCCCGCACATGACCATCACCTCCCTGCTCGTCGCCAACCGCGGCGAGATCGCCGTCCGCATCCTGCGCACCGCCCGCGCCCTGGGCCTGGCCACCGTCGCCGTCCACTCCGACCCCGACGAGCACGCCCTGCACGTACGCGACGCCGACGCGGCCGTACGCCTGCCCGGCGCCGCCCCCGCCGACACCTACCTGCGCGGCGACCTGATCATCAAGGCCGCGCTCGCCGCCGGCGCCGACGCCGTCCACCCCGGCTACGGGTTCCTCTCCGAGAACGCCGCCTTCGCCCGCGAGGTCCTGGCCGCCGGGCTGACCTGGATCGGCCCCCCGCCCGAGGCCATCGAGGCGATGGCCTCCAAGACCCGGGCCAAGGAGCTGATGCGCGCCGCCGGCGTCCCCCTCCTCGAACCCGTCGACCCGGCCACCGCCACCGCCGCCGACCTTCCCCTCCTGCTCAAGGCGGCCGCCGGCGGCGGCGGCCGCGGCATGCGCGTGGTCCGCGACCTGGACGCCCTCAAGGAGGCCCTCGACGCCGCGGCCGCCGAAGCGGCCTCCGCGTTCGGCGACGGCGAGGTCTTCGCCGAGCCCTACGTGGAGCGCGCCCGCCACGTCGAGGTGCAGGTCCTCGCCGACACCCACGGCACCGTATGGGCGCTGGGCACCCGCGACTGCTCCCTCCAGCGCCGCCACCAGAAGGTCATCGAGGAGACCCCGGCCCCCGGCCTGCCGGAAAGCCTGCGCGCAAGCCTCCACGAGGCCGCCGTCGCCGCCGCCCGCGCCGTCTCCTACCAGGGCGCCGGCACCGTCGAATTCCTCGTCACCGCCGACGGACGCCCGTACTTCCTCGAGATGAACACCCGCCTCCAGGTCGAACACCCGGTCACCGAGGCCGTCTTCGGCCTCGACCTCGTCGCCCTCCAGCTGCGCATCGCCGAGGGCACGGCCCTGCCCCTGACACCCCCCGCGCCCACCGGGCACGCCGTCGAGGCCCGCCTCTACGCCGAGGACCCGGCCCGGGACTGGCGCCCCCAGACCGGCGTCCTGCACACCCTCGCCGTGCCCGGCGAGGTCCGCGTCGACACCGGCTTCACCGACGGGGACGTCGTCGGCATCCACTACGACCCCCTGCTCGCCAAGGTCATCGCCCACGCCCCGACCCGCGCCGACGCCGTACGCGTCCTCGCCCACGCCCTGGCCCGAGCCCGCATCCACGGGCTCACCACCAACCGCGAGCTCCTCGTACGGTCCCTGCGCCACCCGGAGTTCACCGCAGCACAGCTCGACACCGGCTTCTACGAGCGCCACCTCCCGGCCCTCACCGAAGGCGCCCCGGACGCCACCCTGGCCGCCCTGGCCGCGGCCCTCGCCGAAGCGGCCCCGCCGCCGGGCGCCCCCCTGGCCGCCCGCCTCGGCGGCTGGCGCAACGTCCGCTCCCAGCCCCAGACCCGCCGGTACACGGCGGCAGGCACCGAGTACGAGGCGGTCTACCACCCGGTGCGTCACCCCGGGATCCGCGTCCTGTCGGCCACTCCCACCCTCGTCACGCTCGAAGTGGACGGGATCCGGCGCCCGTTCCACGTCAAGCGACATGCGGACAGCCCCGACGTCCACGTCGATTCGGCCCTCGGCGCCCACACCCTCACCCCCGTACCCCGGTTCGCGGACCCCCAGGACCGCACCGAACCGGGCTCCCTCCTCGCCCCCATGCCCGGCACCGTCGTCCGCATCGCCGAGGGCCTCGCCCCCGGCGCCACCGTCACCGCCGGGCAGCCCCTGCTCTGGCTGGAGGCCATGAAGATGGAGCACCGCATCCTGGCTCCCGCCTCCGGCACGCTCACCGCGCTCCACGCCGCCACCGGCCGACAAGTCGAGTTCGGCGCCCTGCTCGCCGTGGTCCAGGAGACCGCAACCCCAGAGGAGACGCACGCATGAGCTCCGTCATCGAATCCCCCGAGCACAAAGCCCTGCGCACGGCGGTCGCCGCGCTCGGCCAGAAGTACGGCCGCACCTACCTGGCCCGGGTCGCCCGCGAGGGCGGCCACCCCGACGAACTGTGGGCCGACGCCGCCCGGCTCGGCTACCTCGGCGTGAACCTGCCCGAGGAGTACGGGGGCGGAGGCGGCGGCATCGCCGAACTGTCCATCGTCCTCGAGGAACTCGGCGCCGCGGGCTGCCCCCTCCTGATGATGGTCGTCTCACCCGCCATCTGCGGCACGGTCATCTCCCGCTTCGGCACCGAGGACCAAAAGCGCGCCTGGCTCCCGGGCCTCGCCGACGGCAGCCGCACCATGGCCTTCGGCATCACCGAACCCGACGCCGGATCCAACTCCCACCGCATCACCACCACGGCCCGCCGCGACGGCGACGACTGGATCCTCACCGGCCGCAAGGTCTTCATCTCCGGCGTGGACATCGCCGACGCCACCCTCATCGTCGGCCGCACCGAAGACGCCCGCTCCGGCCGCCTCAAGCCCTGCCTGTTCATCGTCCCGCGCGACGCACCCGGCTTCTCCCGCTCGGTCATCGACATGGAACTCCAGGCAGCCGAGAAGCAGTTCGAGCTGGTCCTGGACGACGTACGCCTGCCCGCCTCCGCCCTGGTGGGCGACGAGGACGCGGGCCTCCTCCAGCTCTTCGCCGGCCTCAACCCCGAGCGCATCATGACCGCCGCCTTCGCCATCGGCATGGGCCGCTACGCGCTCGCCACGGCCCTCGACTACGCCAGGACCCGCCAGGTGTGGAAGGACCCCATCGGCGCCCACCAGGCCCTGGCCCACCCCCTCGCTGCGGCCCACATCGAGCTGGAACTGGCCCGCCTGATGATGCAGAAGGCGGCCCACCTCTACGACGCGGGCGACGACATGGGCGCGGGCGAGGCCGCGAACATGGCGAAGTACGCCGCCGGCGAGGCCTGCGTCCGCGCGGTGGACCAGTCCGTCCACACCCTCGGCGGCAACGGCCTCACCCGCGAATACGGCCTGGCCTCCCTCATCACCGCCTCCCGCGTGGCCCGCATCGCCCCGGTCAGCCGCGAGATGATCCTCAACTTCATCTCCCACCAAACCCTGGGCCTGCCCAAGTCGTACTAGGACGGGTCCCGCTGCGCGGAGCTGCTCCCCGCCCCACCCTTCCACCGTCCCCGGGGCTCCGCCCCGGACCCCGCCCGTCGAACCGGACGACACCCCACCCCGGCCCCGGCCCCCGCGCAGCCCCCGGGCCGGGGACCGCATACGCTCCCCCCGAGGGGACACCGCACGCAGCCCCCGGGCCGGGGACCGCATACGCTCCCCCCGAGGGGACACCGCCCCACCCGCCACCCCCTCCGGAGGAGACATGCCACCCGTCCACGCCGCGCGAGCGGCCGGCATCACCACCCTCACCCTCGACTCCCCGGCCAACCGCAACGCCCTCTCCGCCGACCTCGTCGGCGAACTCCGCGCCGCGCTCGCCGACGCCGCGGCGGACCCCGCGGCCCGCGCCGTCCTCCTCACCCACACCGGTACGACCTTCTGCGCCGGAGCCGACCTCAAGTCCCCCTGCGACCCGGCCGACTTCCTGGCCCTGCTCCGCGAGATCGCCGAACTGCCCAAGCCGGTCCTGGCCCGCGTCACCGGCCACGTCCGGGCCGGCGGCCTCGGCCTGCTCGGCGCCTGCGACATCACCGCCGCCGGGCCGCAGTCCTCGTACGCGTTCACCGAGACCCACCTGGGCCTGGCCCCCGCGGTGATCTCCATGCCGCTGCTGCCGCGCCTCGACCCGCGCGCGGCCACCCGCTACTTCCTCACCGCCGAGGCCTTCGACGCCGCCGAAGCCACCCGCATCGGCCTGCTGACCCTGCACGCGGACGACGTGGACCGGGCCCTCGAGCCGGTCCTCGCCGGCCTGCGCAAGGCCTCCCCGCAGGGCCTGGCCGCCACCAAGGCGCTGACCGCGGCCGCCGTGCGCGAGGCCCTGCAGCGCGACGGCCACCGCCTGACCGAGCTGTCCGCCGTGCTCTTCGCCTCCGCCGAGGCCCGCGAGGGCATCACGGCCCGCTTCGAACGCCGGGACCCGTCGTGGTCGCTGTAACCGGCCCGGGGACCACCACCCCGGCGGCCACCCCGGCGGCCGCCCCGGCCCCCGCAGCCGGCCCCAAGCAGGCCCGCAGCCGCGTCACCCGCCGCCACCTCCTCGAGGCAGCCGTCTCCTGCCTGGCCGAACACGGCTGGGCGGGCTCCACCGTCGCCGTCGTCGCCGAACGGGCCGGCGTCTCCCGCGGCGCGGCCCAGCACCACTTCCGCACCCGCGAGGACCTGTTCACCGCCGCCGTCGAGTACGTCGCCGAGGAGCGCTCCACCGCCCTGCGCGAGCTGTTCCACGCCGGACCGGCCGCCCGCCCCGCCGTGGTCGAGGCGCTCGTGGACCTCTACACGGGCGTGCTGTTCCGGGCCGCGCTCCAGCTGTGGGTGGCCGCCTCCAACGAGGAGCAGCTGCGGCCCCGGGTCACCGAACTGGAGGCCCGCGTCGGCCGGGAGACCCACCGCATCGCCGTGGAACTGCTGGGCGCGGACGAGTCCGTGCCGGGCGTACGGGAGACCGTGCAGGGCCTGCTCGACATGGCGCGCGGTCTCGGCCTGGCGAACGTCCTCACCGACGACACGGCCCGCCGCGAGCGCGTCGTCGCCCAGTGGGCCCGCATCCTGGACGCCACCCTGGGCTGAGCGCGGGGACGCGAAGGGCGCCGCAATCCCCGCGGGAATGCGGCGCCCTGTGCCCGGGCCCGGGCCGCGGCCCGGGCCCGGGCCGCGGATCAGGCCGTGGGCCGCGGATCAGGCCGTGGCGGCGATGTCGGCGTAGCCCTCGATGTCCCGCGGGTCACGCCGGCCGGGGCCGATGTAGCGGGCCGAGGGACGCACCAGGCGGCCCGTGCGCTTCTGCTCCAGGATGTGCGCCGACCAGCCGGCGGTACGGGCGCAGCTGAACATGGAGGTGAACATGTGCGCCGGGACCTCCGCGAAGTCCAGCATGATCGCGGCCCAGAACTCCACGTTGGTCGCCAGCACCCGGTCGGGGCGGCGTGCGTGCAACTCCTCCAGCGCCGCCTTCTCCAGCGCGGCGGCCACCTCGTAGCGCGGCGCGTCCAGCTCCTTGGCCGTGCGCCGCAGCACGCGCGCACGCGGGTCCTCGGCGCGGTAGACGCGGTGCCCGAAGCCCATCAGCCGCTCGCCCTTGTCCAAGGCCTTCTTCACGTACGCCACGGCGTCGCCGGTGCGCTCGATCTCCTCGATCATGCCGAGCACCCGGGAGGGCGCCCCGCCGTGCAGCGGCCCGGACATCGCGCCGACGGCCCCCGAGAGGGCCGCCGCCACGTCCGCGCCGGTGGAGGCGATGACGCGCGCGGTGAAGGTGGAGGCGTTCATGCCGTGCTCGGCGGCCGAGGTCCAGTACGCGTCGACGGCCTTGACGTGCTTGGGGTCCGGCTCGCCCCGCCAGCGGATCATGAACCGCTCGACGACGGACTCGGCCTTGTCGATCTCCCGCTGCGGGACCATGGGCAGGCCCTGGCCCCGGGCGGACTGGGCGACGTACGACAGCGCCATGACGGCCGCGCGCGCCAGATCGTCGCGCGCGGTCCGCTCGTCGATGTCCAGGAGCGGTTTGAGGCCCCACACGGGCGCGAGCATGGCGAGCGCGGACTGCACGTCGACGCGGATGTCACCGGAGTGGACCGGGATGGGGAAGGGCTCGGCGGCGGGCAGGCCGGGGTTGAACGCCCCGTCGACCAGCAGGCCCCATACGTTCCCGAAGGACACGTGGCCCACGAGATCCTCGATGTCGACCCCGCGGTAGCGGAGCGCACCGCCTTCCTTATCCGGTTCGGCGATCTCCGTCTCGAACGCGACGACCCCTTCGAGCCCGGGTACGAAGTCGGACATCAGGCGGCTCCTCAGATAGTGCGAACACGCGCGGCTCCCGGCGTGATTCGCGGTCCGGCGCGGTCATCCCCGTTGATGCCCGGCGCGGCCGATGGTCATCCGTGCGGGGACCCTCGGACCGGCCCCAAGATTTTGTCCGTTCCCGATGGACTGCGGAAGCGTGACATACGGCACACCCGTGGCAGTCGCACTGCGGCAGGATGACGGGCGTGACCCATCAGGACCTTGATCCCTCCCTCATGCGCAAGCAGTACCGCTCCGAGATCGTCCCCGAGGAGAGCCTCGCCGACGATCCCATGGACCAGTTCGCGCGATGGTTCCAGCAGGCCGCCGTCGCGCACGTCTTCGAGCCCAACGCGATGATCGTCTCGACCGCCACCGCCGACGGCCGTCCGAGTTCCCGGACGGTGCTGCTGAAGCAGTTCGACGCGCGGGGGTTCGTCTTCTACACCAATTACGGCTCGCGCAAGGGCCGTGAACTGGCCGAGAACCCGCACATCGCCCTGCTGTTCCCGTGGCACCCCATCGCCCGCCAGGTCATCGTCACCGGGACGGCCACCCGGGTGGGCCGCGACGAGACGGCGGCGTACTTCCGGGCCCGCCCGCACGGCTCGCAGCTGGGTGCCTGGGCCAGCGACCAGTCGCGGGTGATCGCCTCGCGCGCCGAGCTGGACCGGCGCTACGCGGAGCTGGAGCGGCGCTACCCGGAGGGCGAGCAGGTCCCGGTGCCGCCGGAGTGGGGTGGCTACCGGGTCGTCCCGCAGGAGATGGAGTTCTGGCAGGGCCACGAGAACCGCCTCCACGACCGCCTGCGGTACGTGCGCGAGGCGCAGACGTGGCGCGTCGAGCGCCTCTGCCCGTAGCGGCACCGCGCGGTACCGCTTCCGCGGGGCCGGGGCACGCAGACGCGCAGGCATGCGGATACGTGGACGCGCAGGCATGCGGACACGTGGACGCGCAGGCATGCGGACACGTGGACGCGCGCGGCATGCGGACGGGCGGACGTGCAGACGACCCGCGGGCTCGGGTTCCTCTCCTGCAGTGAGAGGAGCCGGCCGGACGTACCGGCGAGCCCGCGGGTCGGGTGACTGCTTGGGATTGGCGCCTGGCGTTCCCGCCGGGCACCGCACTGGGTGCGTGCGACGACGGGCGCTTTAGCCCGCAGCCACCTCACGCGTCCGGTTTCCGTACATTTCGGGAACCACCTCCCTTCTCGTGTACGGACGAGCCTAGGAGCCTGTCCGGCAGGGCACAACCAGATATTTTCCGCACCTTCGCGAGCGCCCCGCCCCGTCCGTCAACTCCCCTTCTGGAACAGGGGGGTTGCTCCCTACACTGGGCGCCCGCGACCCGAGGGGGGCACAGCATGGGAGCACGGGCACTGCCGCGCGAGTACCGGATCAAGCCCGGCCGGACAGCCGTCCTGATCGGCGCCGTCGGCCTCGGGTCGCTCGCGGCCCTCATGCCCGTCTGGACCGACGAAAGCATCGTCGGGTGGGTGAAACTGCTGGTCACCGGCCTGCTGCTGGCCTTCTTCGGATGGCTGGTCATGGCCGCCCGCAGGTGCGCGACCTCCGTGGACCTCAAGGGCGTCCGGGTCCGCACCATGGTCCGCACCCGGCGGGTGGCCTGGGAGGACGTCCAGGACATCCGGGCCGTGCCGAACCCGAGCGCGCACATGGCCGCGAACGCGCCCAAGGTCATCGCCTACGTCTACGACACCGCCGGCCGGCGCGTGCAGCTCATGTACGTCGACGACCTGCACGTCGCCGTCGACCGCGAGATCGCCGCGATCCGGGCCGCCTGGACCGAGCTGAGGGGCGAGGACTGGGAGCCCAGCGCGCAGGCGCAGCGCCGGATCGAGCGGCGCGACCGCCGGGAGAGCCGGGCGTTCCTGGCGCTGGCCTGGTTCTCCGGGCTGGTCTTCCTCGGCCTGATCGTGTTCCTGGTGATCCTCTTCGCCGGGGCCTGATCGCGCCGCCGTCCCGTCGCGCCCGCGGGCTCCCGCCCCGCTCGAACCGGATCATTCCGGGGTATTCGGGGGAACGGGGTGTGGGCTGCGTCACGTTCCAGTTCAATGATCTGACGTGCCGCACACGCGAACACCTGCTGGGGGTGCCAGGTGACTGCTTCCGGACGTGACGAGACCACCGACGACGATCTGCTCGCAGCGCTGCTGGACGGGATGGACGCCGCCCTGTGCGCGTTCGACGCCGACGGCGTGATCACCCACTGGAACCGCGAGGCCGAGCGGATCCTGGGCTGGTCCGCCACCGAGGCCGTGGGACGCAAGGGCTTCGAGGGGTGGGCGGTACGGGCCGCCGACGCCCAGGACGTGCACGACAGGCTCATGGCCGCCCAGGACGTGCCGGGCCGCCAGGTGCACGAGTTCGCCCTGCTGACCAAGGACGGCGGGCGCGTCCTCGTCCGCACCCAGTCCGCCGGGGTGCCGGGCGCCGACGGGAAACCGGCCGGGGTGTACTGCGCCTTCAGCGAGGTGCACGCGCAGATAGACCTGGAGCGGTCCATCGCGCTGAGCGAGGCCCTGATGGAGGACGCCGCATGGGGCGTCGTCCTCGTCGACGTCGACCTGCGGCCCGCCGTGGTCAACGCGCACGCCGCCCGGGCCCTCGGGGCCGGGCGCACCGCACTGCTGGGCCGACCGCTCGGGGAACTGCTCGTCCAGGGCGTCGAGGAGCTGGAAGGCGCCCTCCAGCACGTGCTCGCGGAGGGGGCGCCGCCGGCCCCGGTGGAGCTGTGGGTGTCCGTACGGACGCCGGAAGGGGCCCGGCGGCGCTGCCTGCGGTGCGGATTCCTGCGGCTGGCCTCGCCGCTCGCGGAGGAGCCGGTGCCGCTCGGGGTCGGCTGGCTGTTCCAGGACGTCACCGAGGCCCGGCAAGCCCAGCTGGACACGGCGCAGCTGCGGTTCCGCTCCCACCAGCTGCACCGGGCGGGCCGGGCCGCCGCCGAGTGCGAGGACCCGGCGGAAGCGGCGGCCGTACGCCTGGACTTCGCCCTCGCGGGCTTCGCCGAGCACGCCCTGCTGGACGTACTGGACCCCTCGGCCGGTCCCGAGCGGCGCCGGCTCGTACGCTCCGCCGTCTCGCCGCCCGCGCTGCCGGGCCCCGGCGCGATCCCCGTGCGGTACGAGGCCGGGCACCCGGCGCTGCAGGCGCTGGACCGGATCGGCTCGGTCCGGACGAGTGCTCCGCGCGGGGCTGCCGACCCGGAGTGGGCGCGGGCCCGCCACTGGCCCGAGGGCGCGGCGCACGTGCTGTGCACGGTGCTGCGCAGCCGTGGGCGGACCCTGGGGGCCCTGACGTTCGTACGCGGACCGTCGCGGGCCGCCTTCGAGGGGCCGGACGCGGCGTACGCGGAGGAGGTCGCGGGCCGGATCGCAGCCGACCTGGACCTGGCGGCGCGGACTGGCCCCGGCCCCGCCGCCGGTTGAGGCGCAGGCTCGGGGCCGGAGTCCCACGCAGCGGGGCCGCGGGCCGGGGCCCGGGCCCCGGCCCGTACCGCTGCCGACCGCCGACCGCCGACCGCCGAAGGCCGATCGCCGGCCGCCGAAGGCTAGTGGCGGAAGAAGATCCGGTCGCCGTACTCCTGCATCACGCGGCCGTTCCACTCGTGGCCGCCGTCGACGTTGCCGGAGCGCAGCAGCGGGGGCTCGATCCCGCGGTCGGCGAGCGCGCCGGCCGCCGCCGCCATGACCGCCTGCATGATCGCGCAGGTCACGACGGTGGAGGCGGGGGCGAAGGGCGCCTCGATGCCGTCGAGGCTCAGCTCGGCGTCGCCGACGGCGATCTTGCTGTCGAGGACGACGTCGCAGTGGTCCTTCAGGAAGGTCCCGGAGACGTGCCGCGACTTGGTTCCGGTCGCGTACGCCACCGAGGTCACGCCGATCACCTTGAGGCCGAGGGCGCGGGCGTTCATGGCCATCTCGACCGGCAGGGCGTTGCGCCCCGAAAGGGAGATGATCACGAGGACGTCGCCGTCGGAGGCCGGGCTGCTGTCCAGGACGGCGCCGGCGAGGCCGTCGACCCGCTCCAGCGCGCTGCCCAGCGTCGCGGGCATGACATCGATGCCGCTCGTCCCCGGGACGGCGAGGAAGTTCATCAGGGCCAGCCCCCCGGCCCGGTAGACCACGTCCTGGGCGGGCAGCGAGGAGTGCCCGGCGCCGAAGGCGAAGAGCCGGTTCCCGGCGGCGACGGCCTCGGCGACCAGGGAGCCGGCCTCGGCGATCCGCGCGGCCTCCTCGTCCCGCACCCGCTCCAACAGGCCGATGGCGGCGTCGAAGAACTGACCGGCCAGCTTGCTCTCGCTCATACGCCGATGGCCTTCCGGGGTCGGGTTGGGGTGGCGGGGTGGGTCCGTGTCCGCCGCTCACCGTGCGGTCTGGACCAAGGGCGTGTCAATACGGACGTCAATCCCGGGGAAGATCTCCGCCGCGCTGCCGGGGAGATGTCCGGGAGAGGGCTTGACGCTCGGTACGGGACGGTTGTCCGCCTGATGCGTCAGAATTGGGGGCAGGGCCAGCGCACGCAATCCGAGGGGCACGAATGTCCGGACTGATCGACACCACGGAGATGTATCTCCGCACCATCCTTGAGCTGGAAGAGGAAGGTGTGGTCCCCATGCGCGCCCGTATCGCCGAGCGGCTCGACCAGAGCGGCCCCACGGTGAGCCAGACGGTGGCGCGCATGGAGCGGGACGGCCTGGTGGCCGTCGCCAGCGACCGGCACCTGGAGCTGACGGAGGAGGGGCGGCGGCTGGCGACGCGCGTGATGCGCAAGCACCGGCTCGCGGAGTGTCTGCTCGTCGACGTCATCGGCCTGGAGTGGGAGCAGGTGCACGCCGAGGCCTGCCGTTGGGAGCACGTGATGAGCGAGGCGGTGGAGCGGCGCGTGCTGGAACTGCTGCGCCACCCGACCGAGTCGCCGTACGGGAACCCGATCCCGGGCCTGGAGGAATTGGGGGAGAAGGCGGAGGCGGACCCGTTCCTGGAGGACGGCATGGTGAGCCTCACCGAGCTGGACCCGGGCGTCGACGGCAAGACCGTGGTCGTGCGCCGGATCGGGGAGCCGATCCAGACGGACGCGCAGCTGATGTACACGCTGCGGCGGGCGGGCGTGCAGCCCGGCTCGGTGGTCAGCGTGACCGAGTCCCCGGGCGGTGTGCTCGTCGGCAGCGGCGGCGAGGCCGCCGAGCTGGACTCCGAGGTCGCCTCGCACGTGTTCGTGGCGAAGCGCTGACGCCTGGGCGTGAATCCCGGCAGGATTGCCGACCGTCCGGGCGACAGGTGAGGTAGTCCTGGTCGGTGAGTGGTGTAGACGTTCGGGTGCAGACGCTCGTGGTGTGGACGATGGCCGGGTGGAAGTGGGCGGTCCCGGCGCCTTGCGGCGCCAGGACCGGTCCTCCCCTGGTGACCTGGAGCCCCGAGCTCTCAAGGTCGTCCCCTTCGGACCGTCTTCCCCGAGCGGCCCGCCTCCCTGTTGAAAGGATCTCCATCGGCAGCGGCGATCAATCCTTGAGCAAGGTCACTCGAAAGAGCGGTGTTGTCGGCGAGACGCCCGTTTTCGAATGCGGGTTCGATAGTCTGGCCGGGAGCGAAGGGGGTGCATCTGCGGTGGTACAGCGCATCGATGTGACAGGGGCCGATGGCGTGCGCCTCGCCGCCTGGGAGTTCCGCGAAGCGGACCCCGCGCCCGCAGCCCGCCCGGCCTCCCCGGACCCCCGCCCCGCCGTGCTCTTACTCCACGGGCTCATGGGCCGCGCCTTCCACTGGTCCGGCACCGCCCGCTGGCTCGGCGAGCACCGTCGTGTCATCGCCGTCGACCAGCGCGGCCACGGCCAGAGCGACCGCCCGCCCCACGGGCCTTACACGCGCGAGGCGTTCGTGGCCGACGCGGAGGCCGTCGTCGAGCAGCTCGGCCTCGCGCCCGTGACCCTCATCGGCCACTCGATGGGCGCCCTCACCGCCTGGCAGCTCGCCGCCCGCCGCCCCGACCTGGTCGAAGCCGTGGTCATCTGCGACATGCGCGCCTCGGCCCTCGGCGAAGCCTCGCAGCAGGAGTGGGCGGACTGGTTCCACCGCTGGCCGCTGCCCTTCCCCACCCAGGACGCCGCCCGCCGCTGGTTCGGCGAGGACGATCCCCGCGTGGAGCGCCCCGACCCGGGCCGCGGCGCGTTCTTCGCCGAGGTCATGCACGAGGCCCCGGACGGCTGGCGCCCGCTCTTCTCCCGCCGCCAGATGCTGACGGCCCGTGAGACCTGGGTGCACGACGCCCACTGGGAGGAACTGGCCCAGGTCCGCTGCCCCACCCTGGTCGTCCGCGGTCTGGACGGCGAACTGGGCCGCGCCGAAGCCCAGGAGATGGTCCGCGTCCTCCCGGCGGGCCAGTACGCGGAAATCCCCGACGCGGGCCACTACGTCCACTACGACCAGCCGGCCGCCCTCCGCGCGGCCTTGGAGCCCTTCCTGGAGGGGGTCAAGGCGGGGGCGTGAGGCGGGGGGAGTGGTGGCGGGAGTGGCGTCGGGAGTGGCGTCGGGAGTGGGCGGGGCGGCGGAGGCAGACTGAGCGGCCGGGCGGGGGCTTCGGGGGGCCTGATTCCGCACACTGCCGATCAGGGAGGGTTTGGGGGTTTCCCGCCAGTCCCATAGTCCTTCCGGGTCGGGCCGCCCTGTC